>NZ_VSCV01000096.1:0-1399 GCF_047459355.1 Limnochorda sp.
GCTTCAATGGGGCCACCTCTCTTTAGAGGTGGTCATAGCTCGTTTGTCAAGGTGCTTCTGGCGCGGGTTTGGAGATCCCATTTCGAGCAGTGCTGTTCGACGCGGCCCAGGCCATCGCGATCGAGTAGGTGTCCCCTGAGCAAAGGCAGACGAGATCGATCAAAGCAGCGATCGACCGCTCCCCGGCTTGTGGCGCGCACCGAACCGCTCGCATGAGCGGGCACGTGCTCATATGACCACCACCCGCCGCTCCTCCACGGGGGTTGCTGCCCCCATGAACTCAAAGGCATGGGCTCGAGCGGTTCCCACCTCGCCAAGGTCCACCATCATGACCCGGTCTTCCTCATGATGGATGACTTCGTGAAGCTTGGCCCGGAGGAGGATCCGCTCTTCCGCCGACAGGTCGCAGAGGTAGACGCTGTATTGCAGCCGTTCCCCGAAACCTTGCATGATCTTGAAAACCTGTCGGAGGCGCTTCTCATCACAGATATCGTAGCATACCAGATACCGCCGGCGCATCATCCTCACCTCGTCACGAAGGGAACGTACCTGGGAATCTCACCAAGCATCCGTCGGGCCAGAAGGCGGGCTTGCACCGCCATCACACGCCGGTACGTCAGGCTGTAGCCGAAGACCGGATGGGTGACCGAGGTGTCCACCCGCCGCTCGTAAGCCTCGAGCACCTTGCGGCGGCCTTTCTCAGTGAGAGCCACGCCCGCCGCCCGGCGGACAAAGTCCTGCTCCTTGATCTCGCCGTTGTTGAGGACACTCACCGTAACGGAATCTGCAATCAGAGGACGGAACTCTTCTTGCAGGTCGAGGGCCAAGGCGGGCCGACCGTACCGGACCGAATGGTAGACACCGAGGAACGGATCGAAGCCTGCCTTGAGGACTGCGGCCAGAGCGTCCTTGGTGAGGAGCGCGTAGCAGAACGAAAGTAACGCGTTCACTGGGTCCCGCGGAGGCCTCCGGTTGCGACCGGTGAAATCCCAATCCCAAGGCTCGCGTAACATTCCGGCGAAGTGGCTGAAGTAGACCCGCGCCGCCGCTCCCTCGATTCCGAGGAGGGCGTCGAGGGAGGACGCACGCCGGGCCTTGTTCCGCAGCCGTTTCAATTCGTCGAGGGCTGCCTTGGGTGGGTCGGTGTGGTTGCGTCTGAGGAACGTGCGGCAGTTCTGGATCTTCCCTGCCACAATCTCCCGGGCGATGTCCAGGCGAGCCACCGGATCGGTGGCTACGCCGTACTGGTGGAGGCGCAGTTCCACGTTCTTGTGGCCCATCCCAACGGTGATCCCCGAAAGCCAGCCCCCGTAAGAGTAATAGGCGATCGGGATGTCCCTTTGACACAGCTCCCGAACGGTTTGGGTGCTCACCTGCACATTTCCGAAGAGGTTCAGCT
>NZ_VSCV01000051.1:0-6741 GCF_047459355.1 Limnochorda sp.
CCGATCCCCGGCCAGCTCCCTGGAAAGGCAAGTCCTTCTGTCACAGAGACGCCCCTCTCACCCCAGCTCCACCGCAAACTCACTCCCAACCCGGCACCGCAAGGTGAGCCGCCGGGTCTCTTCGTCCCACAGCTCGTCCAGCAGGCTGCCGCCGTGGAGGCGGACCCGCTTGGGGCGGGCCTTCAGGCCGATGATGACCAGCCTCACCCGCTCGTAGCTCAAGGGGTAGGTGCCGAAGACCGTCCGCCGGATGAACCGGCCCCGCCCCTCGGAGGTTCCCCGCAGGCGGAACCGGGAGAGGCGGCTCGCACCGGGCGCCTCCGGATCGGGATGCTCGCCGTCGTCTTCGTAGAGGAAGCTGGTGTGATCCCCCGCCGCCCAGTAGAGCCGCAGCTCCAGCTCATCGATCACCCGCTCGCCCACGTACTGCTGGACGGGCCAGAAGGGGATGGCCGCCCCACCCTTGACGAAGAGGGGCAAAACCTCCAAGGGCGCGGGGACCTCCACGGTCTGGGGCCCGAGGTGCATCTCGCCCGTCCAGAAGTCGAACCAGGCACCTGCGGGCAGGTAGACCTTCCGCCGGGTGGCCCCCGGCTCGAGGACCGGGGCTACCAGGAGCCCGTCGCCGAAGAGGAACTGATCGTCCAGGCTGTGGGTAGCCTCATCCTCCGGGTAGGCGAAGGCCAGGGCCCGCATGATGGGCAGGCCCGAGCGGCTCGCCTGCCAGGCGGCCGTGTAGAGGTAGGGCAGGAGCTGGTAGCGGAGCTCGATGTAGCGGCGGCTGATCCGCTCCACCTCCTCCCCGAAGGCCCAGGGCTCCTGGTCGGGGGAGCCAGCCATGGAATGGATCCGGAAGAAGGGCGTGAAGGCACCCAGCTGGATCCACCGGGCGTACAGCTCCGGCGAAGGCCCGCCCGTGAAGCCACCGGTGTCGGGGCCCGTCATGGGGATGCCCGAGAGGCCAAGATTCATCACCATGGGCAGGGTAAGGGCCAGATGGTCCCAGGTGCTCTTGTTATCCCCCGTCCAGTGGATGGCGTACCGCTGCACCCCGGCCCACCCCGACCGGGTGAGGATCAGGGGCCGGCGATCGGGGCGGAGCTTGGCCAGGCCCTCCACCGACGCCCGGGCCATGAGAAGGCCATAGACGTTGTGGAGCTCGGCGTGGTCGGCGCCCCGGCCGTCGCCGTCGTGGACCAGCACCTCGGGCGCGTGCCCCTTCCCCTTCCAGGCGGTGGTGAGGGCCGGCTCGTTCATGTCGTTCCAGAAGGCGTCGAGGCCCTGCTCCAGCAGCTCCCGGTAGAGGCCGCCCCACCAGGCCCGGACCCGGGGGTTGCTGAAGTCGGGGAAGACCGCATTGCCCGGCCAGACGGGCCCGATGAAGGGGGAGCCATCGGGATAGGTCAGGAAGTAGCCCTGCTTCATGCCTTCATCGTAGACGGGGTAGCCCGGATCCACCTTGATCCCCGGGTCGATCATGGCCAGGGCCTTGAAGCCCTGCTCGTGGAGGGCATCGGTCATCCCCTTGAGGTCGGGGAAGCGCTTCCGGTCCCAGGTGAAGCTCCGGTAGCCGTCGAGGTAGTGGATGTCCAGGTGGATCACATCGCAGGGGATCCGCCGCTTCCGGAACTCCCGGGCCACCTCCAGCACCCGCGCCTGGGGATAGTAGCTCCAGCGGGACTGGTGGAGGCCGAAAGTCCACAGGGGCGGCAGCGGCATCCGTCCCGTGAGCTGGGTGTACCGTTCCAGCACCTGGGCGGGGGTGCCGGTCATCACGTAGAGCCGGAGCTCGCCCCCCGCGGCCGTGTACCGGAACGCCCCCCGCTCTTGGCTTCCCAGATCGACCCAAGCCCGGTAGGTGTTATCGAAGAAGAGCCCCACCGCCTGCCCGCCCACCAGCCCCAGCACGAAGGGCACGCTCAGGTAGATGGGATCGTCGCCCCGCTCGTAGACAGACGGGTCGCTGTTCCAGAGCTCGAACCGCTTCCCTGCCAGGTTGAGGCCCGTTGCCTTCTCCCCCAGGCCGTAGAAGGGGGTCTCGCCGGGGAACTGGGCTTGCCAGGTGACCTGGGGCCCTTCCCGGTGGCGAGCCCCCACGCCCGCGCTGAAGAAGACCCGCCCCGTGCCGTCGCCCAGGGCCAGGGCGCCGCTCGCCTTCTCCATGGTGAGGACCAGACCCCCGGTCCGGATCTCCACCTGGGCGGGCGACTCTTCCGCCGCCAAGGACTCGAAGGGCCAGGCGTCCTCACCACGCTCCACGCTGTAGGAGAACGGCGGCCCAAAGAGGCGATCAGGCCGGTAGCGGAGCTGGAGGAGGTTCTCCGTGAGGGCCCGGACCTGCAGGGTGCCTTCCCCCATCACCACCCGCACCGTCCGCCCATCCACCCCTTCCAGCCCCTGGACGGCGCCGAAGGGGATGAAGCTGTCAACGGGCGGCGGGTTAGGCCGGGGAGCCTTCAGCTCCTTCCAGACAGCCCGCAGGTAGGCGAGCCCCTTCAGCTCCGGCTGGGTGGAGCGGACCACCCCCACCGCCTTCCGCAAGGGATAGACCAAGGCGGGTCCGATCATGGCGGGCGAGACCGCGTTAAAGGTCTGCCGAAGGGTGAATCCGGCCACGGCCATCACTCCTGGCGAGAGCGACCCAGGGTCGCCTCGATCGTCGTTTGAGGTCGTCTTCTACAAGTCGCCTTCGCCCGGAAGGGCGCCCGTCCCTTTCCGGCCGCCATCGCCTAGCCCCGGGTATCCACGGGATCCTCCTTCTTCTGCGGGCAGGCCCCCACTCGCCTGCAGGCAGGGCCCCATTCGTCTCCAGGCAAGTCACCATTCCTGAGCACGATTCCTTCTGTTTCCCCGTCTCAGGCGAAACCGACCCGTACCACCCCCAAGGCCTGAGAACGGCCTGCGTTCCTTGGGATTCTTTTGGCAGGCGCAGGATCGCTTGCCAAATCGGTGAATAGCACCTCTGGGAGGGGGCAAGCCCTCAATTCTGTCGCTGGTGCATTCTGGCAAGGGACACTGTGGAAAGGGAAAGGAAGGATCCTGTGAAGCGAGCCGTAGTTCTGCTGGCCATCCTGGGTCTCTTGACCCTGCCGGCCGCGGCGCAACAGAAGGTGACGGTCTACACCACCCTGTTCGAGCCGACGGCCCGTCTCGTCTTTGCCGAGTTTGAGAAGGATACGGGCATCCGGGTCGAGTGGGTCCGGCTCTCCTCGGGTGAGGCCGTGGCGCGGCTGGATGCGGAGCGGAACAATCCTCAAGCGAGCATCTGGTTCGGCGGCGTGGGCCTGAACCACATCGAGGCCAAGCAGAAGGGCCTGACCGAGCCCTACGTCTCGCCCAACATCGAGAACATTCCGGCCCAATTCCGCGATCCTGACCACTATTGGACCGGCATCTACGTGGGGCCGCTCACCTTCATCTCCAACACCGAGCGGCTAAAGGAGCTGGGCATCGATCCACCCACCAGCTGGGCGGACCTGCTCAACCCCAAGCTGAAGGGTGAGATCCAGATGGCCAACCCGGGCACCTCGGGCACGGCCTACAACGTGGTCGCCACCCTGGTTCAGCTCTGGGGCGAGGATGAGGCCTTCGAGTACCTGGCGAAGCTCCACCAGAACATCCAGCAGTACACCCGGTCGGGGAACGCGCCCAACACCGCGGTGGCCATCGGCGAGGTGGCCGTCGGCATCGGGTACGCCCACGACCAGCTGACCGTCCTGACCCAGGGCTACCCGGTGGTCATCACCGCCCCCGAAGAGGGCACGGGCTACGAGATCGCCTCCATCTCCTTGGTGAAGGGCGGGCCCGAGCCTGAGGCGGCGCGGAAGCTCTACGACTGGGCTCTCACCGAGCGGGCGGCCAAGCTCTACGCGTCCACCAACGTGGTGCCCATCATCGATGTGCCGCTGGTGGAGGGCGCCATCAGCCTCTCGGAGGTCAACGTCATCGATCAGGACGACGTCTGGGCGGCCGCTGAGCGCGAGCGCCTCGTGGATCGGTGGATGAACGAGATCTACCGCTCCCGCTAAGAGGCTGACCCTGCGGGAGGGGATCCCGTGATCCCCTCCCCTCGTTCCTGACTCGAGGAGGTCCACTATGGCCATTCCGTCGGCGGAGTTGGGCGTCCGTCCCCGGAATCACCGGTGGGCGGTCCTCCGGCAGGATCCCATCCTGCTGGTTACGCTCATCGCCATTTCACTGTCGCTCATCATCTTTGTGGTCTACCCACTGCTCAAGGTCTTCTGGCTGAGCTTCTTCCCCCGAGGCTCCTTCACCCTGGAGACCTACCGGTACATCTTCTCCCAGTGGTGGCTCAGGGGGACCATCACCAACACACTGGTTCTGGGGGTCTCGACGGCAACCGTCTCCACCATCATCGGCTTCATGTTCGCCTACGCCCTCAACCGGACGGACATGCCCTGGAAGGGCTTCTTCCGCACCATGGGCCAGCTGCCGCTGGTCTCGCCGCCCTTCATGTTTACCATCTCGGTGATCCTCCTGCTGGGCCGAAACGGTGTGATCACCCGAACCCTGCTGGGGCTGCGGAACTTTGACATTTACGGCCTGCCCGGGCTGGTGCTGGTCCAGACCATCGGCATGTTCCCCATCGCCTTCATGACCCTGAACGGGGTCTTGCAGGGCATCAGCTCCGACCTGGAGGAGGGCGCCCTGGACTTGGGCGCGAGCCGGTGGGAGGTGTTCCGGACCATCACCTTGCCCCTCTCCACCCCGGGGATCGCCAGCGCTTGGCTTCTGGTCTTCGTCAGCTCCCTGGCCGACTTTGCCAACCCCATGGTCTTGGGCGGCGATTTTGAGGTGCTGTCGGTGCAGGCCTACCTTCAGTTTACAGGGATGTTCAACATGCCCCGGGGGACGGCGCTGGCCATCATCCTCCTGGTGCCGGCGATGCTGGCCTTCTCCATCGAGCGCTACTGGATCTCCAAGCGCTCCTACGTGACGGTGACGGGCAAACCCAGCTCCCTTCGGATTCTCACCACGCCCAAACCCCTGCGCTGGGGCCTCTTTTTGGGGTGCTTCACCGTCTCGGCGATCATCCTCCTCTTCTACCTGACGGTGATCGCCGGCGCCTTCGTGAAGACCTGGGGCGTCAACTGGACCCCAACCCTGGAGCACTTCCGCTACGCGTGGGACGTGGGGAAGGACAGCATCAAGGCGACCCTCTACCTGGCTGCCTGGGCGACGCCCATCACGGGTGTGCTGGGCATGATCATCGCCTTCTTGCTGGTCCGGAAAGATTTCCCAGGAAAGCGGGCCTTGGGCTTCACGTCCATGCTGGCCTACGCGGTGCCGGGGACGGTGGTGGGGATCGGGTACATCCTGGCCTTCAACCAGCCCCCGCTGCTCCTGACGGGAACGGCGGCCATCATCGTCCTCTGCTTCATCTTCCGGGAGATGCCCGTGGGCATCGAGGCGGGGGTGGCCTCCCTCACCCAGATCGACCGCTCCATCGAGGAGGCGTCGACCAACCTGGGAGCTTCCACCGCCTACACCTTCGCCCACGTGACCATGCCGCTGATCAAGCCGGCTTTCATCGCCGGGCTTTCCTTCGCGTTCACCCGGGCCATGACCGCGGTGAGCGCGATCATCTTCCTGGTGTCGGCCCGCTGGAACCACCTGACCGTCCTGATCCTGGCCCAGACGGAGATCATGCGGTTGGGACCGGCCAGCGTGCTGTCGCTCTTCCTGATCATCATCGTGCTCCTCACCTTCGCCCTCATGCGGGTTCTGGTGGGCGAGGGGGCACGTCCCCGTATCTCTGGAGTTTAGGCGAGGTGGCCTCATGAACGATCGAACCGTTGAACTGCGGAATCTGGTGAAGATCTTTCAAGGGCCTGGAGGCGAGGAGATCCGGGCGGTGGACGGGGTCAGCCTCGTCATTGAGCCGGGCGAGATGGTGACCTTGCTGGGCCCCTCAGGGTGCGGCAAGACCACCATCCTGCGGATGCTGGCCGGGTTTGAGCAGCCCACCTCGGGCCAGATCCTCTTGGGCGGCCAAGACCTGACCCACGTCCCCCCCAACGCCCGGAACACGGCCATGGTCTTCCAGAGCTACGCCCTCTTCCCCCACATGACCGTGGCCGACAACATCGGCTACGGCCTCCGCTTCCGGAAAGTGGACAAGGACGAGGCCCAGCGGCGGGTGGCCCGGATGATGGAGCTGGTGGGCTTGAAGGGCTTTGAGAAGCGGATGCCGGGGCAGCTTTCGGGCGGGCAGCAGCAGCGGGTGGCCCTGGCCCGAGCGCTGGTGGTGGAGCCGGAACTGCTCCTCTTCGACGAGCCCCTTTCCAACCTGGACGCCAAGCTGCGGGAGTCCATGCGGAACGAGATCCGGGCCATCCAGCAGCGGCTGGGCATCACCGCCGTCTACGTCACCCACGACCAGTCCGAGGCCATGGCCCTCTCGGACCGGATCGTGGTGATGAACAAGGGCCGGATCGAGCAGGTGGGCACTCCGGAGACCATCTACCGCCGGCCGGCGACTCGGTTTGTGGCTGACTTCGTGGGGAAGGTCTCGTTCCTGCGGGGCCAGGTGGTGGGTCGCTCGGGGCGGGAGACGGTCATCCGGGTCCAGGATCTGACCGTGTCCGTGGCGGACCTGCCTGCCGAGGTCAACGGCGCGGTGGACCTGGTCTGCCGGCCGGAAGCCCTCTTCCTCACCGACGGGCCAGGCCTGCAGGGCACCATCACCCGGGCCACCTACCTCGGCCAGACCATCGAGTA
>NZ_VSCV01000052.1:0-6698 GCF_047459355.1 Limnochorda sp.
GGGCGGGGGCGCCACGTCCAGAGGGGCTGGTGGCTGGTGGAGACGGCCATGACGGGGGTCCGCAGGATCGCCTCCACCTGCTCGGGGCGCTCCACCAGGCCGCCGCTGATGGCGGGGGGCAGCTCGCCGAAGGGGAGCCGGTGGGCCACAAAAGGCACGGCCACCGCCGGCAGGATCTCCACCGCATCGGCCCGGACCCCCCGGGCCATCTCCAGGGCCGTGCGCAAGCCCTCAGAATCCATGAGAAAAAGCCGGAGAATGGCGACCAATCCCAGGTCTTGGGCGGGTTTGATCAGGTGCCGCCGGGTGGTGAGGATCCCGTCGACACCGAAGTCGTGCGCCAGAAGGCGCATGCCCACCTCATCTTTGGCCAGGCCCTGGATGAGATCCACATGGCAGAAGACCAGGGTGCCCGGCGAGCGCCGTCGGACCGTCTCCGCCACGTCGTAGATGGTGCCCACCAGGTGGAAGACCACCCGGAGGCCGGCCGCCTCGGCCTGGGCCACCTGGGCCGGTTCCTTCACTGCGGCGATGAGACGCTGGGACCGGATGGCCGTGAAGAAGTCCGCCTTACGGCTGCGTGCCCTCATCTGGAGCCCCCCATCCCCCGCTGCCCTGGCCCCACAAAAGACAAAGCCCCCCGGGCCATGAGGAAACCCTCAGGTCCCGGTGGGACTTCTCCCCGTCTCCCGTCCCTAGGAACCTTTCTTGTCGGGCGATGGACCACCACTGGACGGATGGCCTCTGGCGGCGGCGCCTCGGCCGCTTCCGAGGCCGGCGCCGCGCGTTGTTGGGCCAACCTATCAGTAATCTTTATACCTCTCGCAGGCATCAGACTCCTGCTTGATCTGAGGCCGACCGGACCACCTCACGCGTGCCACTCCACGGGAGCGACCCCGTCCAGGGCCCGCAGCTCCTCCAGAAGCTGGGGCGCGGTCGAGGGGCGCAGGTTATCCACCAGGAAGGTCAGCTCGGCTTCGCCGTCCTCCCGCTCGATCTCCACGCCCCGGATGTTCACCCCGTTCTGGCCCAGCACCGCGCTGACCGCGGCCAGCTGCCCAGGCCGGTCGATGATGCGGACCACCACCGTGCCGTGGCGGCTCTTGACAAACCGCATCTCAATCCGGTTGAGCCAGAAGAGGCTCACGACGACGAGGGCGGTGGTCAACAGGGCCCCCGCGTAGTAGCCCGCGCCGACGGCCAGGCCGATGCCGGCCACCACCCAGAGGCTGGCCGCGGTGGTCAGGCCCCGGATGCTGGCGCCCTCCCGGAGGATGGTCCCCGCCCCCAGGAAGCCGATACCGCTCACCACCTGGGCGGCGATCCGGGTCGGGTCCGCGTCCACCCCCTGGGCGACCAGATGGCTGAACGGGTGGAAACTGACCACCATCACCAGGGCGGAGCCCAAGCAGACCAGGATATGGGTCCGGAAGCCCGCCGGCCGGCCGTGCATCTCCCGTTCCAGCCCCACCAGCCCGCCGAGCACCACGGCCAAGATGAGACGGCCCATCAATTCCAACTCGAGTGCCACCATACGCCACGTCTCCTTTACAACGTCCGGCCCGGATGCCAGCTCCGGTGGGGGAGCCCAGGGCCCTCGGATCGTCGGGAGACCCGGAGCTGGTCGTTCCCTTGGGATTGAGCTTCAGTCGAGCAGGTCAGGGATCTCGGCCACGCTCTGAACGACGTGATCAGGCTTGGGCAGCCGGTCGTCCGCCAGCTGCTCGAGACGGTCGCCGCCGGTCAAGACGAAGAACGTGCGCATGCCCGCCGCCGCCCCCATGGCGATGTCCGTCTCCAAACGGTCGCCGGCGATGCCCACCTGGCTCGGCGGGCACCCCAGCCGGTCCAGGGCGGCGGCCACCATGTAAGGCGAAGGCTTTCCCACCACCGCTTCGGGGACGGCCCCCGTCACCCCGGTCACCGCCCCCACCATGCCGGCGCAGTCAGGGATCTCCCCGTCCTCCACCGGGCAGGTCCGGTCGGGGTTGGTGGCCACAAACCGGGCTCCGGCCCGGATGGCCAACATGGCCCCCGTCAGCTTCTGGTAGTCGAAGGTCCGGTCGAAGCCGACCACCAGGAACCGGGCCTGGCGGGGATCGTCGACCACCTGGATGCCCATCTGGCGCAACTCTTCGATGAGGGGCGCCTCGCCGATGCAGTAGACGCGGGTGCCGGGCTCCTGCTCGTGGAGGTAGCGCGCCATCACGAAGGAAGAGCTGATCACATCCTCCACCGGCGTGGGGATCCCCAGACGGGTCAGCTTGGCGGCGTACTCCGCCCGGCTGGAGAGGGGCTTGTTGGTAACGAAGACCACCCGCAGGCCCCGGCGCCGGAGTTCGGCCACGGCCCGGTCCGCGCCGGGGATCAGCCGCTCCCCGCGGTAGATGGTGCCGTCCAGGTCGAAGATGAATCCCCGGTACGTCATCGTACCACCTCATTTCTCCTGCTGCAAGGCGAAGCCCTTGACGAAGGCCCCTTGGAGGAGCAGGAGCACCAGCAGCGGTGGCACGATGCTGATCATGGCGCCCGCCATCACCACGTTCCACTCGGCCGCCTGGGCCTCGCTCGCGAGCAAGGTCTTGATGCCGATCTGGACCACCCGCATCCGGTCGCTGGAGGTGGCGACCAGCGGCCAGAGGTACTCATTCCAAGCATAGATGAACTCTACCATAAAGAGCGCGGCCAGGTTGGTCCGGGAGAGGGGCAGCAGGATGCTAACCAGGAACCGCATGGGGCCGGCGCCGTCGATGCGGGCCGCATCAGCCAGGGCGTGGGGGACGGTAAGGAAGAACTGGCGGAACAGGAGCGTTCCCGTGGCCGAGGCGAAGAAGGGGACGGTCAGCGCCCAGTAGGTGTCCGCCCACCCCAGGCGGGTGATCAGCTCGAAGGTGGGGACGATCCGGACGGGCAGAGGCAACATGTGGGTGATGAGGATCAACCCGAAGAAGAGCCACTTCCCCCGGAAGTCGCCGAAGTAGGTGAAGGCGAAGGCGGCCAGGACCGAGAGGACCATCTTCCCCACCGCCACGGCCACGGCCACCACCGTGGAGTTGAAGAGGAGCCGCCCCATGTTGATGTGCACCCACGCCTCCTGCAGGTTGGCCAGGAGGTGCCTTCCCGGCACCAGGCTGGGCGGGAAGCGGTACGCTTCCTGGAAGGAGAGGGTGCTCATCACCAGGGCATAAAGGACGGGCAAGGCTAGGATGAAGATGGTCCCCCAGGCGGCCAGGTGGGTGAGGCCCGTCTTCACCTGCCGCCGGATCCGGTAGCCCGCCCCCGCGAGGACCGGCATCGCGGGCGTGCTCATGGGCCGGCTCATTGGTAGAACACCCTTTGCCCGACAAAGCGGAACTGGAGAACGGTCAAGATGGCCACCACCACGAA
This sequence comes from Limnochorda sp., assembly GCF_047459355.1. NCBI lineage: Bacteria > Bacillati > Bacillota > Limnochordia > Limnochordales > Limnochordaceae > Limnochorda > Limnochorda sp. The sequence goes on from NZ_VSCV01000052.1 coordinate 3,388, forward strand.
GAGAATGATGGATTCGGCTGCGGCCAGCCCCGTCTGGAGGTTGACGAAGCCGTCCCGCCACAGCTTGTAGACCAGGATGTCGGTCGCCCGGCCCGGCCCCCCTTTGGTCATCACGTCGACCAGGCCAAAGATCTCAAAGAAGGCATAAAGGGAGTTCATGATGAGCAGGAAGAGGGCGGTGGGCGACAGGAACGGCAGGGTGATGTGGATGAAGCGCCGGAAGGGGGTGGCACCGTCCACCTCCGCCGCCTCCTCCAGCTCCCGGGGCACCCCCTGGAGCCCCGCCAGGAAGAAGATCACGTTGTACCCCAGCATCTTCCACGTGGCCGCGAGGCTCACCACCACCAGGGCCAGGTTGCCTGAGGTCATCCAGTTGAGGCTGGGGCCGCCCAGGGCCTGGATGGCGTAGGGCAGCCAGCCCGCCGTCGGATGCCACAGGAGAGCCCAAATGGTCCCCGCCACCGCTGGAGAGAGGGCGTAAGGCCAGATCATCAGGGTCCGGTAGAGGTGACTCCCCCGGATCCGCTGGTTGGCCAGGACGGCACAGAGCAGGGAGGCGGCCAGTCCCACCCCCACCACGATCAGGGCGGCAATGAGGGTGACCCAGAAGGCGTTCAGGTACTCGGCCGAACGGAAGAGGCGGGTGAAGTTCCGCAAGCCCACGAAGATCATCCGGTCGCCGAAGGGCGACGTCTGGAAGAAGCTCAGGTAGAGAGACTGGATGGACGGCACGACGAGAAAGACGACCACGATCAAGACGGAGGGCGCCAAGAGCAGATAGGGCAGGATCCGGGAGGGGAAACGGCTTGGCATACCACGACCTCCTGAGGCGGGTGGGGCCGCTGGGGCCCCACCCGCCGGTTGAGACCTCTGGGTGATGGGGCACGGCCCCACTCCCGCTTACTGGTAGAGCAGGGCGTAGTCGGCCAGCACCTGGTTGACCCGGGCCGCCGCCTGGTCGAGGGCCCGCTGGACGGGCACCCGGCCGTTGAGGGCATCCTCCAGGGCCGTGTCCACGATGTCGCGGATCTCCACAAACTGGCCGAGGAGGACTCCCTGGGCCGCGGGGTGATCGGAGCCGGTGAGGATCTGGAGGAAGGCCGTGAGGCTGTTGGGGTTCTCCGCGAACCAGCCGCTGTCCAGGAGGGTCTTCACCGCGCTGTTGGTCACCGGGAAGTAGCCCGTCCCCTGATGCCAGGCGACTGCGTTCTCCGTCCGGTTGATGAACTTGAAAAACTCCCAGACCCCGTCCAGCTCTCGCTCCGACTGCCCCTTCAGCACCCACAGGGAGGCGCCGCCGATGACCGAGTTCCCCCGGGGGTAGCCCTCCAACCGGGGCAGGAAGGTGGTCCCCACCTCAAAATTGGCCGCCTCCTCGATGGAGGCCAGGGAGGAGGTGGACTGGATCAGCATGGCGATCTGGCCGGAGATGAAGGCCTGGTTGGCCGAGTACTCCCGGCCGCCGTAGACGAAAACGCCCTCCTCCGCCCAGCGCCGCCAGTGGGTGACCACCTCCACACCGAAGGGGCCGTTGAAGAGGACCTCGGTGGCCCGTCCCGCCCGGCCGTTGGCGTTGTTGGCGTAGAACTGGTTGTGGGTGGCATGGGCCTGCTCAAAGACCCAGGCGGGCCACCCGAAGGAGATGGCGTGGGGCGCGGCGCCGGAGGCGACGATCTGCCGCCCCATCTCCAGCACCTCATCAAAGGTGGTGGGCGGCCGGTTGGGATCCAGCCCCGCCTTCCGGAAGATGTCCTTGTTGTAGTAGAGCATGGCCGTGGAGGAGTTGAAGGGCATGGAGTAGAGCTTGCCGTCCACCGCGTAGTAGTTGAAGATGGGCCGGCTGATGTCGCCGAAGTCGATCCCGCCCCGGGATTCGGCCAGCTCGTACACGGGGATAATGGCGCCCGAGTCGAGCATGGTCTGGGTTCCGACCTCGTAGACCTGCAGGATGTTGGGCGCCTGGCCCGTCCGCAGGGCGGCGATGGCCCGGGTCAAGGCCTCGGCGTAGGAGCCGGAGAACTGCGCGTGGACCCGGTACTCCGACTGGGAGGCGTTGAACCGCTCCACCAGGTCGTTGAGCGCCCTGCCGGCCGCCCCACTCATGGAGTGCCAGAACTGAACCTCGATCTGGGCGGCCGCGGCAGGCCCCAGCAGGCCCACCAGCACCACCGCGAGGAGAAAGGCCCGCACCAACCGACGGGTCACGTCGATCCCTCCCTCAGTCCAGTGCCCAGCCAGCCAGCCGTCTTCCCCAGGGGACCCCCGGGACGGGAGACCCCACGGCGATGGGGCCACCGTGGGGTGGGTCCGCGCGCCCGCGCCTCAGACGGGCGGGATCAGGGGTCGGTCAAGGGGCAACCGGCCGGCATGTGTGGGGATTCTTCTTCCACACATTTTCTCAGTTTCCTTTGGTCACGCCCGACAGGAAGAGAGTTTTCACATCTTGTTCGTGGTTCCTGCCAGGGGAGTCGCCTGAAGGGGCTTGCCTCAGGGGGTCCGTTCCCGCACACGCCGCGGGCGAAGGCGGGTCAAGCCATCGCGGCCGTCAGGCCGGGCGGGGGGCGAAGGCGTTCCGGAAGTAGAGGTAGCCCGACCAGAGAGTGAGGGCGACGGCCAGCCATAGGAGAAGGTTGGCGCCGGGCAGGCCCACCATGAGGGCCGGAAGGGCGATGCACTGAACCAGGGTCTTCCCCTTGCCCCAGGGGCCGGCCGCCAGGATCACCCCTTGGCCGGCCAGCACCAGGCGGAGGCCTGTGACGGCCATCTCCCGCCCCACCACCGCCACGGCCGCCCAGCTGGAGACCAGGCCCAGCTCCACCAGCCCAATGATGGCCGCGGTGACCAGGAGCTTGTCGGCCACGGGGTCCAGGAGCTTGCCGAAGGTGGTCACCTCCCGGCGGTGACGGGCCAGGTGCCCGTCGAGGGCGTCGGTGAGGGCGGCGGCCACGAAGAGCCCCGCCGCCACCCAGCCCCCCCAGGGGGTCCGGGCCAGGAGGACGGCCAGCATGGGCAAGACCAGGACCAGCCGGGCCAGGCTGATCCAGGTGGCCACCGTCATCTCCAACCGGACGGGCCGGGCGCGTTCCCCACCCCCCTCCCCCGCGGCGGCCGGGGAGGGTCCGGGCCAGGATGGTTCCTCGGCGTGCACCCCACCACTTCCTCTCCCGGGCACAAGGCACCGGCGCCAGGGCCAGAACGGCCAGTGCCCCAAGTTTCACCTATTGTACCACACTCCTCCGGGGCCCACGCCCCGGCCGGGAGGAAGGCTGAGGCGGCATCAGATCCCTCCTCCTCGCCCATGCTCTTCCGGA
>NZ_VSCV01000097.1:0-1377 GCF_047459355.1 Limnochorda sp.
CCAGATGCCCATGGCCCTCCCCAGCATCATGACCGGCATCAACCAGACCCTCATGCTCTCCCTCTCCATGGCCGTCATCGCCGCCATGATCGGCGCGGGCGGGCTGGGGGCGGTGGTCTTCCGCTCCATCACCCGGGTGGAGGTGGGTCCCGGCTTCGAGGCAGGGCTGGCCATCGTCCTCCTGGCCATCCTCCTCGACCGGCTCTCCCAGAACTTGGCCAGACCGTCCAAAGGCCCCGAAAGGGTGGCACCCCGGGCCCCCGAGCCGGCCTGAGCGGGCGGGCGAGGCTGCCCTCAGGCGGCTTGGCCCATCACCGTCCCCACCGATCCACCTCGGGCCTGTGGGCCTCGACCCAGGCCCGGGCCACCTCTTCCGGATCCTGGTCTTCCACCTCGATGGCCAGGATCATCCGGTTCATATCGTCGATGCTGATCTGGAAATCCCGCAAGAGGGCCACCGCTTGAGGCGCCTCCTCCGCCAGGCCGCGGCGGGTGAGGACGCGCACGTCGTCCTTCTGCCACAAACCCTTGGGGTCTTCCAGGTACTTCAGGTCGTACGCGGCAAAGATCCAGTGGGGGCTCCAGGCGAGGACGCAGATCCACCCTTCCCGCTTCAGGGCCCGGCTGAGCTCGGTCAGCATGGCGAACTCCGAGCCCTCCACCAGCTCGTACCCGTCCAGGCCGTAGGTCGCCAGGACCTCCCGACTGACCGCCATCATGCCGGCCCCCGGATCGATGCCGACAATCTCACCCCGGCCGTCCCCATCGATGTCGAAGGCCGCTTCCTGCCCGGCCAGCTCCGCCAATGAGTTGACGGGCACGTACCCTGGCACCACCCAACCCAGATCCGCCTGCCGGTAGACCGTCCCCACCACCTCCACCCGGTCCCCATACCGCTCCATGTAGCTCTTATGGAGGGTGGGGAGCCAGGCGTCGGTGAAGAGGTCCACATCCCCCCGGGCCAACCCGGCGAAGATGACACCCACATCGGCCTCCAGGAAGCTCACCTGGTAACCCCGCTCTTCCAAGAGCACTTTGGCCACGTACGCAGACGGCGTCGTCGAGGACCACGGGGTGAGGCCGATGGTCAAGGTCTTCGACCGGTCGCGGTCGGAGACCCCCAAGGCGAGCGCCACCCCCAAGAACACCACCCCTGCCCACACCCACCGCCGCCCCATACCGCCGCCTCCCGCGCCCGAAGCTGTCGCGCAAAAGAGCCTCCCCCGGAGGGCTCCCGCCCATCCCCCGCGGCCCATCGGCGACTGCCTCCGTGCCAGCTCAAGGGACCCAACCAAGAAAAAAGGGGTCCTTTCGGACCCCTGAAGGCTTCCCGGCAGCGTGCTACTCTCCCACGGGGTCGCCCCCGCAGTACCATCG
>NZ_VSCV01000025.1:0-27861 GCF_047459355.1 Limnochorda sp.
AACTCGGTCATCGTCCAGGTTGAGAAGTGGCACGGAGAGCCCTTGAAGCCGGACGTCGAGTGGCCGCAGAGGATCGTGCTCTAGGGGGAGGGTGAAGCATGGGTCAGCTCGGATTCTTCGTGGATATGACGTCGTGCATCGCCTGCAAGACCTGCCAGATCGCCTGCAAAGACAAGAACAACCTGGAGGTTGGGGCCATCTTCCGGCGGGTCTACACCTTCGAGGGCGGGAAGTTTCCCAACCCGTGGGTCTACCACCTCTCCATGGCGTGCAACCACTGCGAGGATCCCAAGTGCGTGGCCAACTGCCCGACGGGTGCCATGGTCAAGCGGGATGACGGCCTGGTCGTCCTCAACCAAGATGCCTGCATCGGCTGCCGGTACTGCGTGTGGTCCTGCCCCTACGGGGTTCCGCAGTACATCGAGGCCGAAGGACGCGTGGGCAAGTGCGACGGCTGTGCGGACCTGGTGGACCAGGGCCTCAATCCGGTCTGCGTCGATTCCTGCCCCATGCGGGCCATCGAGTTCGGTGACATCGACGAGCTCCGGAAGAAGCACGGCGGCACCGACTGGGTGAAGGGCATGCCCGATCCGGCCATCACCCGCCCGGCCATCACCATCAAGCCCAAGGCCGAGGCCATCGCGTGAAGTCTGCCGCACGCGCGGAAGGGGGACCTTGATGCTCATCGACATCGATCGGACCAACCTCTCGACCATCCGAAATCCCGCCTTCCGCGCGTACGCGGCCCAATACGTTGAGATCGAGGAGGGGTTCCGGGAACAGGTCCGCCAGCTCGGCCTGGAGTTCGAGGAGGTCCAGCCCAACGGGGCTTTCTCACCTGAGGCCGTGCAGGATCTGCCCCGGGACCTGCGCCTGCCCGGGCTAGGCCCTGCCCTAGGCCGGCGGCTGGCCGAGCTGAGGGCCCAGGGGGCGGTGGTCCGGAACGGCGCGCGGAGCGTCTATAGCCGTTGGATCTCCCCTGCCTGCCTGGCCTGCCAGACGGGGGTGGGGAGCGCCACCTTCTTCACCTCCCTCCGGTGTCACCGGCAGTGCTTTTACTGCTTTAACCCCAACCAGGAGGGCTACGAGCACTTCCTGGAGCAGAACCGGGATGGGGTGGCGGAGCTGGAGGCGATCCACCAGGCGGGCCTGGAGTTGGACCACGTGGCCCTGACCGGCGGCGAGCCGCTCCTCCACCCTGAAGAGACCATCGCCTTCTTCGCCAAGGCCCGGGAGCTTTATCCGAAGGCGTACCTGCGGCTGTATACCTCAGGCGATCACTTGGACGGCGCGATTTTGGAGCGCTTGCGGGACGCGGGCTTGGACGAGATCCGCGTCAGCATCCGCCTCTCCGACAGCGTGTCCGCCCAGGAGCGGACCCTGGAGCGGCTTGCCCTGGCCCGGCGCTTCTTGCCGGTGGTCATGGTGGAGATGCCCGTCTTCCCCGACGCCTACCAGCGCATGACGGAGATCCTGCTGGCCTTGGACCAGATGGGTGTGGACGGCATCAACCTCCTGGAGTTCTGCTATCCGCTGGTCAACGGGGAGGCCTTCCGCCGGCGGGGGTACAGGCTGAAAGCCCAACCCTACCGGGTTCTCTACAACTACTGGTACGCCGGGGGCCTGCCGGTGGCGGGCAGCGAGGAGGTCTGCCTGGACCTGGTCGCCTTCGCGCTGGAGCGGGAGCTGAACCTTGGAGTGCACTACTGTTCTCTCGAGAACAAGCACACGGGCCAGCTCTTCCGGCAGAACGCCATCGTCGAGCCGCCCGCGCACCACGTGTTTTCGGCCCAGGACTACTTCTTCAAGTCGGCCAAGGCCTTCGGGGACGAGGTGGGACCGGTGGTGGAAGCCCTCCGCCAGGCTGGCGAGAGCTTCACCATCGACTCCGAGCTGGGGTACGTCGAGTTTCCCGCGGCCGCCATCCGCCATCTGGAGCACCTGGATGTGGAGCTGGCCATCTCCACCAAGGTGATGGAGGCCGATGATGAGGGCCTCCGCCTGCGGGAGGTGAAGGTGGCCCTTACCCGGCCGGCCGCCTTCGATCCCGAGGTGGATCTCTGAGGAGGACGCCACGGTGCCGCTGCCGGTCTTCGAGGAACACGCGGAAGCGCTGGCCCGCCTGGAAGGGTCTACCGTGCGGGTCCGCCCCTCCCAGTGCCTCAACCTCCGCCACCAGCGGGCGGGGTGCAGGGCTTGCGCGGACGCCTGTCCCACCGGCGCCCTCCGCTGGTCGCCCAAGCTGCGGGCGGAGCCCTACGACTGCTCCCAATGCGGCGTCTGTGGGGTGGCCTGTCCCAGCGGGGCTCTGGAGGTCCAGGCGACCGCTTGGCAGGAGCGGCTGGCCCGGATCAGTCAGGCGGTCCGGGAAGGGGGCGCGCTCCTCCTGGCGTGTCCGGTCCACCTGAGGGGAGACCGGAGCCTCCGACGGCGGGCCGATCTGGTGGAGGTGCCGTGCCTCGGCGCGGTGGCTCCCTGGGAGTTGGTCGCTGCCATCGCCTTCGGGGCAAGGGAAGTCTGGCTCCTGGTGAGCCGTTGCCAGCGGTGCTCCTACCGGGCGGCCTACCCCCTGGCGGCCCAGACCGTCGCCCGGGTGAATGGGGCCTTGGAGGCCTGGGGCCGCGCCGAGCGGGTCACCCTCCAGACGGAACCACCCCCTACCCCCGCCAGCGCGTCCCGCCGGGGTCTGGCCTGGCTCTGGGCGAGCCGAGGTCCCAACGTCCAGGAGGAGCTGGCCCGTCGGGGCGTGACGCTGGAGGAAGCCCCAGAGCCGGCCAGCCCGGAGAGTCAGGGTTTGCCCCAGAGGGTGCCCGACGGGCACCGGCGGTGGATTAGCTTCCTCGAGGGTTTGGGCCGGCCCGCGGGAAGGGGCCGGCACGCCCTGTTCCCCGACGTGATCGTTTCGGAGCGGTGTACAGGGTGCGGCATGTGCGCCTACTTCTGCCCCACGGGGGCCCTACAGGCCTGCCGGGAGGCGGAGGAGGTGGCGTTGCTCTTCAACGCCCAGGCCTGCACCACCTGCGGCCTGTGTGCGAGGCTCTGCTACCAGGACGCGCTCCGCCTGGAGGCGGGCACCCCTGAGCAGGTTCTCGACGGCCAACCCCGGGCCATCTGGCGGGGCCGCCCCAGGACGCCCCAGGATCTCTTGAGGGCGTCGGCCGGGCTGTGACGGAAGAGAGGAGGAAGGAAGATGGGCCGCATTGGTCCCATGGAGCTGGTGCTCATCGCACTCATCGCCCTGATCATCTTCGGGCCGGGCAAGTTGCCCCAGGTGGGTCAGGCGGTGGGGAAGAGCATCCGTGAGTTCAAGGAGGCGCTTGCGGGCCAGGAGCCTGCCGACGAGTCCCAGTCCAAGAACTGACCCGGTCCCGGGATGACCGTCCCGGACCTGGATGGGTGTGGACACCCGGTCCTGACAACCGATCGGTCTCCGAGCCTCAAGGACCTACCGCGCCCCGTCGGCGCCAAGGCCTGAGGCCGTACCTCGGAAACGATCCGAGGGGCCGCCCCTGCGGCGGTCAAGGGTAGGGATGGAAACACCCCTGCCTCCCCGTGCTTGGAAAGGAGACGCCAACATGGTTGATGCGTCGCCGGCTCAAGAGGGGAGCCGGCTTTTCAGTCTCCGGCCTCATCCCTGTCATCGCCTTTCAGACCCTGCCGGGGGACGGATGGTTTCGCCTGCCATCGTGGTCGTGACAGGGCCCAAAGAGAGCGGTAAGAGCACCTTCTGCCGGGAGCTGGCCCGCGCCGGTGTCGAGGCGGGCTTGGACGTGGCTGGGATCGTCACCACCAAGGAGGGGCCGCCGGCTCGAGTCACGGCGGGTCCGGCTGCGCCCTGGGGTGGTCCGGCCGCTGGGCGGTTGGTGGTGACCAATCTCCGGACGGGCCGCCAGAGCCTCCTCGGCGCCTGGACTGGCACCCGCTGGGCCATGGAGGAAGCCGGCCTGGCGGCGGGGCGAGAGGCCCTGGCCGCCGCGGTGCCCTGCGACCTCTTGATCATCGACGAGATCGGCCGGCTTGAGCTGGATCACGGGCGGGGCTGGCCCGAGGCCTTCAAGCTCCTCGCCCAGGGCGGCTTCGGGCAAGCAGTGGTCACCGTCCGGGAGGGGTACGACGGGGCGTTACTGCAAGCCCTGGTCCAGGCACAGGCCCTTACCCAAGCCGCCCCTCCTTCGGTGGCACCCCAACCCCAGGTGGTGAGGGTGCCCCGGTCGCCGGCAGCCTGGCAGGGCCTCCTCCAGGCGGTCCTGGCCCGCGGGGCGGCACCGTCCGAGGTGGTGGGGCTGTGATGCCACCCCTGGCTGCTGCGGGGACGAGGATCCCGTTGCCTGCCGGACCGAGGGTCGGAAGGGCAGGGCTGCCAGCGGCGCTCCTGCCCGTGTGGGCCGCGGGGGTTGGGGTGCGGGTGGGGGAGACCCGCCTTCTTGAGGGGGTGAACCTCACCATCGGCCCAGGGGAGCGCCTCCTCCTCACGGGGCCCTCGGGCGGGGGGAAGACCACCCTGGCGCGGACCCTGACCGGCATGATCCCCCAGGCCTTTCCTGGCCAGCGGCAGGGAGAGGTGCAGGTCTACGGCCAAGACCCAGCGGAGCAGCCCCTCTGGGAGACGGCCCAGCACCTGGCCCTGGTCTTTCAGCGCCCGGCTTCCCAGCTCTTCAACTTCACTGTCTGGGATGAGCTCCTCTTCGGCCCTCTGAACTTGGGCCTGGACACAGCCGAGGCTGAAGCCCGGGCCCAGTGGGCCCTGCGCGCTCTGGGGCTCGAAGGGTTTGAAGGCCGGAACCCCCGCACCCTCTCAGGGGGTGAGCTCCAGCGCCTGGCCCTGGCTGCGGTGCTTGCCATGCGCCCCCGGGCGTTGATCCTGGACGAGCCCACGGCCCACTTGGACCGGGCGGGCCGGGCGTCCCTGATGGAGGCCCTTGCCCGCCTCAACGGGGAGGACGGTTTGGCCGTGGTCGTCATTGAGCACCGGACCCGGGCCTGGATTCCTTTCGCCCAGCGGTGCCTCCACCTGGCGGGCGGGCGGCTGGCGGCGGCGCCCCCGGTGGACCAGCAGCCCAGGGGAGCAGGCCAAGGGAACACCTGCGGGCCCGGGCTGGGGACAAGGCGCGTAACGTCGCCACCCGCCGGTGCGAAGGCTTTGGATCCGTGGGGCCTCCCAGCGCCCCTGTTGACCCCCCCGGCCTGCCAAGGAACCGGGGGACGCCTCCTCCTCCGCCTGGAGGGCGGGACCATCGCCTCCCGCCCCACGTGGGTGCGGGGTGCCCCCCGGCGGGTGCTCCTGCGGGAGGTTCACCTGGAGATCCGGGCGGGGGAGCTCATCCTCCTGACGGGGGAGAACGGTTCCGGCAAGAGCACCCTGGCGCGGGTTCTGGCCGGGCTGGAACGCCCAGCGAGTGGCCGCCTCCACCGATCCACCCGGCCCCTCCTCCTCTTCCAGGATCCTGCCGACCAGCTCTTCGGCGAGACCGTTGGCGAGGAGCTGGTCCTGGCCCTCCGGGCCCATCGGGGGCGGCGGGCCGGGCGGGGGGACCTGGTGCAGCGCCTCCTTCAGGACGCGGGTCTGGCGGGTCGGGAGGCCCAGCCGGTGGGCTCCCTCTCCACGGGCGAGCAGCGGCGCCTGGCTCTAGCCGCCTTGGTGGCGGCGGCGGGTACGGGTCCGGAGGAGCCGCTCTTCATTCTCGATGAGCCGACGGCCGGCCAGGACGACGGCCACCTGGCCGCCTTGGTCCGCATGATGGAACGGCTGAACAAGGAGCTGGGGGCCGCCCTCTTGGTGATCAGTCACGACGAGCGGCTGATCGGGGGCTGGCCGGGACGCCGGCTCCACATCCACGGGGATCGCCTGGTGGAAGGACCGCCACCGGGTGAGGAAGGAGTGGACTGACCATGACCAACCTGCGGCATCTGGTCCTGATCGCCATCTTCGGAGCCCTCTGGGGCGCGCTGGAGCTCTCCTTGGGGTCGGCCCTTCATGCCCTTGACGTGCCCTTCTCGGGCCTCTTCCTGGCCGGTGTGGGCATCGCCGTGGCCCTGGTCGGCTACCGGTTCACCCGGAGGCGGGGTTCGGTGGTGCAGATCGGCCTGGTGGCCGCCCTTCTGAAGGCGGCCAGCATCGGCGGCAACGTGCTCATGCCCATGATCGGCATCCTGGCCGAGGCGCTCATTGTCGAGACCGCGCTGGCCCTCACCCGGGGCCGGGCTCGTGGGAGCTACGTGGTGGCCGGCGCCTGCGGCACCCTCTGGCCGCTGGTCCACCCCTTTGTCACTCAAGGGCTCTTGGCCGGCCGGGGCATTCTGACGGTCTGGGGCTGGCTCTTGGAAGACGGCATGGCCCTTCTGGGGTTGCCAGCGGAAGCGGCCTTGGTCATCGTGGGGGTTCTGGTCGCCTTCCACATGGCTGTGGGCGCGGTCGCCGGGCTGATCGCCTGGCAGACCGCGGAGCGGGTGGTCCGACGGGGCGGGATCCAGCATGCCCAGCCCTAGCCGGACGAGGGTGGGAACCGTGGGCCGGTTGGGCCCCCTGGTGCTCCTGGCCGGGGCGGTGCTGGGCGCGGATCTGGCCACCGTCTGGTTATTGGTGGCGGCCACGGTCGTGTGGGTGGCCTGGGTCGACCGGGCGGCGCTCAGAGGCCTGCGGAGTCGCTGGTTCCTCCTCTTCGCGGCCTTCCTGGTCATTCCCCTGAGCCTGTGGGGCGGGCCTCGAACCTGGCAGTGGGGGAGGCTCGCCCTCGCGCCGGCGGGGCTTGAGCTGGGCCTGACCATGCTGGGGCGGACCATCGTCCTCTGGCTGGGGGTGACCACCATCGTGGCGGGGCTCTCCCTCCAGCAATGGTCCGCCCTCTTCGAGCGGCTGGGGCTGCAGGGGTTCGGTTTCACCCTGGGGGTGGCCTTCCACTTCCTGCCGTCGGTCTTGGCCTCGGCCACCGATGCGTGGCATGCTCTCCGGATGCGGGGCGGCTGGAGGGCCTACCGCTGGGAGGCGCCCCAACGCTTCCTCACCACGGTGGTGAGCGGGGCGCTCCGCCACGTGGACGAGATCGCGGCCGCCGCCCAGGCGCGCGGGTACGATCCGGCCAAGCCCCACCGCGCGCCGGAGCGGGTGACGGCCGCCGACTGGAGCGTGGTCGTCCTCTGGGCCGTGGTCTGCCTGCTCCTCCGGCTGACGCCGGGGGCGGCCAGCTTGTTGCGCGGCCCACTAGGTGGCTGACGCTGGGGTGGGGTGGCCCTCGCCGGTGAAGACGTCCAACACCCGTTCCCGGGAGCCTTTGCCGGCCAGGATGAAGAGGACGTCGCCCGGCTCGATCCGGGTGTTCCCTCGGGGGGTGACCACCTGCTTGTGGCGCACGATGGCGCTGACGGCCACGGTGGGCGGCAGGTCCAGCTCGGAGAGGAGCTTGCCTTGGACCTCGGCTCCCGGAGTGATCTCCACCTCGATCAGGTCGGTATCACACTCTTCCACCGCCACCAGCTCCAGGGAGACCGCCTTGGGCCTGGAGACACCCTCCACCAGGCCGAGCCACTTGGCCAGCGGGGAGATGGTGGAGCCCTGGATGAGGGCCGAGGTGAGGACCACGAAGAAGACCAGGTGGAAGATCAGGTCTTGCTGGGGGATGCCGGCCACCAGGGGGAAGGTGGCCAGGATGATGGGCACCGCCCCTTTGAGGCCCGCCCAGGCCAGGAGGAGAAACTCCCGCCAGTTGAAGCCCATCCCCAGGGTGCAGAGGAAGACGGCCACCGGGCGGGAGACGAACATGAGCCCGAGGGTGATCAGAATCCCGGGACCCACCAGCGCGGCCATGTGGCTGGGCCGGACCAGAAGCCCCAACAGGGTGAACATCACCATCTGGGAGAGCGCCGCCAGGCCCTCGTGGAACCGGACCACGCTCTGCCGGTAGGGGATGTCCGCCCCGTTGATGGCGATGCCGAAGACGTAGACGGCCACGATCCCGCTCGCCTCGATCCACGAGGCGACGGCGAAAGTGACGAAGGCGCTGGCCAACAGGAGGAGGGGGTAGAGCCCGCCCGAGTCAAAGCGGATCCGGGTGAGGATCCAGGGGACCAGCCTCCCCATGGCCAGGCCGATCACCAACCCAACCCCCAGCTGCCAGACCATCAGCACCAGGGATTGGCTGACGGAGAGGGATGACGTCTGCACCCAGGTGAGGAAAACCTGGGTGAGGAAGAGAGCCATCGGGTCGTTGAGCCCCGATTCGGCCTCCACCGTCACCTTGAGCCGCTGGAGGATCTCCCGCTCCCGCAAGACCGCGAAGATGGCCGCCGCGTCCGTTGAGCCCACAATGGCCGCAAAGAGCATGGCGACGGGCAGGGCCACCCCCAGGATCTGCCAGGTGAGGAGCCCGGTGATCCCGGCGGTGATGATGACGCCCAGGGTGGCCAGCACCCCGGCGGGCAGGGCCACCGGTCTCAGCTTGGACCAGTCGGTCTGGAGGCCGCCTTCGAAGAGGATGATCACCAACGCCGCGGTGGCGATCAGTTGGGCCAAGACGGCGTCCTCAAAGGTGACCAGCCCCAGGCCCTCCCGGCCCAAGAGCATCCCGGCGCCGATGAAAAGGACCAGCGCGGGAACTCCGATGCGGCTGGCCAGCTTGGTGGAGACGATACCCAGGATGAGGATCACCGAGATCAAGGTGAGTGTCAGAACCACACTGGGATCCATGGGACCATCCTTTCGTGGCCGGACGGCACCTGACACGCGACCGATGGGTCCGCTGGTCTGAATGGCGGGAGGGATCGTTCTCCCCAGACGGTTAGAGAAGCCAAAACCAGCAATTCTCGCCACTCGGGTGGACTCCTGCCGGGATGTCGCCTTCGTTCCGATCCTGGGAATAACCGGATCAGTCTGCACGTTACTGGGCTACTAGACACATCCTGGTCCCTGTGATAACCTGGAGCCGATCTTGTGATTATCATCACAATCACAGATCTGGAGTCGTGCCAAAGGTGGTGTGGGCTATGAGAAGAGCCGGCCGTGGCCTTATCCTGGTCTTCGCTTTGATGCTGGGTGTTTGGGGGAGTGGCGTGCTTAGTCAGGCCGCGCCCGCCATCAGCGACTGTGCCAGCTGTCACGAAGGGGAAGCGGTCCTTTCCCCGAACCACCCGCCAACCGCCGGCATGTCGTGGGACGACTGCGCCTCCTGCCATCCCGATTCGGACCCTGATCTCAACCTGGCCGGATCCATCCCCCTCAGCCACCTCCACGAGCTCCGCGGAATTGACTGTGCTGACTGCCATACCAACATGCCCGATGGCCCGCCAGGCGAGCCCGAGGCCGGAACATGCGAGTCGTGCCATGGGACCATGGAGGACCTGGCCCAGGTGGAGTGGCCCGACAAGCCCAACCCGCATGACTCCCATTTCCCTGGCCTGGAGTGCACCTTCTGCCACCACGTGCACGAGCCGTCCTATGACTTCTGCCTGGAGTGCCACGACTTCGGGTACCAGATTCCGTAAGTGAGGAGGCATGGTGAGGTGCCACAAGCTGATAGCACGAAAAGTCTGAGCCGTCGCGACTTCCTGCGCTACGCGGCGGCGACCGGGGTCGCCCTGAGCGTGGCTGGGATCCCGGCCCGTGTGGTGGATGCGGCCTTCGTGGGTGAGCTGCCCCCGACCCGAGAGTTTGACGTGATTGTCATCGGAACGGGCATGGCTGGCCTGGCCGCGGCCGTCCAGGCTGGCGAGCAGGGTGCCCGGGTGGCCATCCTGGAGAAGCAGCTCAAGCCCCTCTTCGGTGGGAACAGCCGTCTTGCCGGTGGGATCTTCGCGGCCCCCGAGGCCCGCACCGCCGAGGCCAAGGCCCAGTTCATCGAGGACTTCCTGGTCAAGGGCGACTACCGCACCGATGCGGACCTGATCGAGACCCTGGCTGACAACATCCTCGACGACATCGAGTGGCTGAAGAGCCACGGCGTCGAGTTCCTTGAGCCGTCTCCCATGGCACCTTACCGTGTCCTCGGCTACACGGCGGCCCCCGCCAGCTACCAGGGGATGCCCAAGCTGCTCGACACGATGCTGAAGGCGGCCGAGAACCTGGGCGCGGAGACCTTCTTCCAGACCAAGGCTCAGGAGCTCCTCGTGGACGCCTCGGGCAACGTGGTGGGCGTGCGGGCCAAGACCTCCAAGGGCCTGGTGGACTTCCGGGCCAAGGCGACGGTCATCGCCACGGGCGGCTTCGCCGGCAACGGGCAGATGCTGGAGCAGTGGGTTGGGCCCGACGCTGACGAGAGCATGGTCCGGGGGATCAAGTGGGCGACGGGCGACGGGCACATCATGGCGGCCAATGTGGGCGCCCAGCTGATCCAGATGGGCGGCGTCGACACCCTCCACATCGCCGCGGTCCACCCGAAGAACACCGCGTCGGCCAACCCCTTCCAGGTGGTCCCCTACGCGCTGGGGATCAACCGGCTGGGGCGGCGGTATGTCGATGAGTCCCTGGGCTACGTGGCTCACGGGAAGGCGGCCATGAACCAGCCGGGCCTCCAGGTGGCCCTGGTCTTCGACCAGGCGGTGGCCGACATGCCCGAGGGCCAGGCGGTCATCAGCAATTTCGATCGCCTGGGCATCGAGATCATCAAGGCCAACACCCTTGATGAGCTGGCGGCCAAGATCAACGTCCCGGCCGACGCCCTGAAGGAGACGGTCACCTCCTTCAACGCCGCCGTCCAGAACGGGCAGGCGCTGGCGGCCGATCCGCCCAAGGCGGCCCACGCCGTCCGGATCGAGAAGCCTCCCTTCTACGCCCTGTACCCGCTGGGGCCGGGCATCACCCTCACCTTCGGCGGCATCCGCATCAACCTCCGGCGCCAGGCGCTGGATGCGGACGGCAAGCCCATCGGCGGGCTCTACGCGGCGGGCGAGTGCGTGGGCGGCTACTTCCTCGGCGACTACGTGGGCGGAGGTTCCCTCACCCGGTGCTTGGTCGACGGGCGCATCGCCGGCCGGAACGCGGCGCGCGCGTGAGTCAAGAAGGCACCACCATCGCACCAACGCGCCCAGCGGCCCCAGGGGTTCTCCCTGGGGCTGCTGGCTTTGGCGCGCCGCCGGCCTTCAGCGGAGGAGCTCCGCCAGGTCCTGCTGGAGCCGGAACATGGCCAGGTCCTTCTTCTTGGCCTCCACCATGATGTCGAAGTCTCCCAAGGTGCGGGCATAGGCGACCACCGGCCGGACGAACTCGGGATCGACGTAATCGGCATGAGCCCGGGGCTGGCCCTCGCTTCGGGGCGACGAGAGGTGGATCTTGGGCGGCCGGTCGTGCCAGGTGGCGAAGATCTGGGGCAGGAGCTCCCGGAAGTCCTCCCCGTCGTTCCGGCACACGTGGTGGTGGTAATCGAAGACCATGGGGAGCTGGAGGTCTTGGCAGAGCCGGAGGACCTCCGCGGCTGAAAAGGTCTTGTCGTCGTTCTCCAGGCAGAGGCGCTCCCGGGCCCACGGGTCCAGACTCCGGATGGTGGTTGCGGCCTGCTCCAAGGCCCGCTCCCGGTGGCGCCCGGCGCCGCCCAGGTGGAGGAGGATCTTCGCCTGGGGGCCCAGCCCCATCGCCTCGAAGAGGCGGCGATGGTACGCCAGGTACCGGTGGACCCACTGGAGCTTGGCCGGATCCGAGGCGGTGAGGACGCACACCTCGGGGAGGTGGGAGCTGATGCGGACGCCGGCCTCGGCCACCCGCTGGCCGATCTCGGCCATCAAGGGGAGCAGCTCCGGGTCTTCCCACCAGGACCAGCCGTCGGTTGCCGGGTGGGTGGCCAGGGGGATCAACTGCGCGCTCATCCGGTAAAGGGGGATCTGGTGCGCCCGGAGGAAATGGATGATGCGCAAGGTGTTCTCCAGGTTCCGCCGGGACGTGGCCCGGATCCGCTCGATCTGTCCCTCCCGCTCCAGGCCCTCGAGGCTCTTGACCGTCACGTGGCCTGCGGGGGAGCAGCGCCACTCGCTCAGGCAGATGGAGACGAAGCCAAACCCGACGCCCACCGGGTCTCCTCCCGTCTTGAGGCCGCTTCCTTAATAGAGTGCCCTGGGAGAGGCCCTGCCTAGGATGTCCCTGATGCTTTGAGACCGCTCCCGATGCCCCCGACGGGAGAAGGCGTCATAATACCACCAGGTCCACATGAGACGGGGGATGCGCCATGCCAGAGAAGTTTCTCCTGAGTGAGGAGGAGTGGCGGAAGCGGCTGACGCCGGAAGAGTACCGGGTGCTCCGCCAGCACGGGACGGAACCGCCCTGGGAGGGCTGTTTCGTGGGCACCAACGAGCCAGGCACTTATGTGTGCCGAGCCTGCGGGAACCCCCTTTTCCGTTCGGGGGAGAAGTTCGAGTCGGGCACAGGGTGGCCGTCCTTCACCCGGCCCATCTCGGAGGATGCTCTCACCGAGCATGAGGACCGGTCCTTCGGCATGATCCGGACCGAGGTCCGCTGCGCCCGCTGCGAAAGCCATTTGGGCCACGTCTTCCCTGATGGGCCGCCGCCCACAGGCCTGCGCTACTGCATCAACTCCATCGCCCTGAAACACGTGCCGGAAGGTGAGCCCATCCCGCTGGTGACCGAGTAAGCGGGCGGGGGGCGTGGGGTTGACTCTGAGCGCGTGGCGAGGCTCCAGGGGCGGTCCTGGAGCCTGCTTTGGCCGCGCCCTGCTCGCAGGCCTTGCCCCGGTCCATGAGGAAAAGAAGAGGGGCTCCGGGGTCCGCTGGCGTCCCTTCGGGGAGCGGGCGTCTGTCGAAGGCCTCCCCGGCTGCGGGGCCCCGGAGGCCTTTGCTGGCCCAGCCTCCGGTGGCTGGGCCCTGGGAGACCTCAGGTGCAGGCTGGGGGAGGTTGCAGCCTTGGCGCTCACGCCATACCAGGAGCACCATTTGAAACCGACCTTTGAGCGGCTGGGCCGGTGGCTCTTCCATCCCATGGTGGAGGCAAGCTTGGCCCATGTGGTCATGCTGGCCGAGAGGGGGATCTTGGACGAGGCGCAAGCCCGCCGCCTCTGCCAGGCGCTGGTCGGGCTCCGGGCGGTCCAAGCCGAGACGTTGGCCTACACCCCTGACGTGGAGGACATCTACTTCTGGATCGAGCGGGCCCTGGCCCACGAGGTGGGGCCCGAGGTGGCCGCCGATCTCCAGCGAGCCCGGAGCCGGAACGACCTGGATGCTGCGGTCTTCCGGATGCTCCTCCGGACGGACTTGATCCATCTCATCCAGACTATGGCCCGCACCGGCGTCGCCCTGGCCCGCCAGGCCCACGCCATGAGCGACGTGGTGATTGTGGGCTACACCCACCGCCAGCCCGCCCAGCCCACCACCGTGGGCCACGTCTTGGCGGGCTACGGGGAGGCCCTCCTGACCCAGGCCCGAACGCTGGCGGGGGTCCTCCCGGTGATCAACCGCTCCCCGCTGGGCGCCTGCGCCTTCGCCGGCACCGACTTCCCCATCGACCGGAACCGGGTGGCGGAGCTTCTGGGCTTCTCCGGCCTGGTGCACAGCACCTACGAAAGTGTGGCCGGCGCGGACCACTTCGGCCTGGTGGCCGGTGGGGTGGCCACTGCCCTCAGCGGCGGCGCCCGCTTCTGCCGGACCCTCCTGGACTGGTTGGGGGTGGACAAGGGCTGGCTCACCCTCCCCGACGCCTTCGTCCAGGTGAGCAGCATCATGCCCCAGAAGCGGAACCCGGTGGTGTTGGAGCACCTGGTGGCCCTCGCAGGCGACGCGGTGGGCCTGGCCACCGCCGTCCTGGTCAAGAGCCAGGACTCCTTCTACGAGGACACGGACATTGGCACCACCGATGTGCAGCTGAACGTGCGGGAGAGCCTGGCCATCGCGCAGCGCTTCTACCAGCTCCTGGGCGAGCTGATCGCCGTCTTGCGGGTGGGCCGGGTGCCTGCGGAGGCGGAGATGATCGGCCAGTACGTCACCACCACCCAGGTGGCCGACACCCTCACGGCCCTGGGCCTCCCCTTCCGGCAGGCCCACAGCGTCGTGAGCCGGCTGGTGAAGAGCGGTAAGACGCCAAGCGCGTGGCGCGCGGCCGATCTCCAGGAAGCGTGTCAGGCCGTCACGGGGCACGCCTTGGAGGCGGCCCCCGAGGAACTGGAGGCCCGCCTCCGGGAGGCCCTCAACCCCTTCCGGGTGCTGGAGCGGGCCACGCCCGGCGGGCCCGGGCGGCAGGCGGTGCGCGAGCTGGCCACGGAGCTGGAGGCGGCCTTCACCGATCTGGCGGGCCGGATGGACCAGGAGCAGGAGCGCCTGACCCAAAGCCGGCGTCTCCTGGACCAAGCCTTGCGGGAGCTTGGGGTGAGGCTCGAAGCTTGAGGGGTCAGGGGGAGACGGTGGACCAGCACCCACGCCACCAGACGAGGCGGCCACCGTCCGGTGGCCGCCTCGGGTTCTGTCGGCCGCGGCAGGCCTTCAGGGATTGAAGATCTGGAGGGTCCCTGTCCCGCTCTCCCACTGGCCGAAGGTCACCGGGGCGTAGGTGCCGTCCACCTCCCGGGCCACCATGGCATCGTACACGCCCACGGCCGCGTCGCCGTTCCCGTCCAGGAGCTTGTGGCCGCTGGCCCCGAGGAAGAGGCGGGCCACCTCCGGGAAGGCGTCCCGGGCCCGGGCCCCGTCGTACTCACCCACCACCAGGGTGGTGAGGGCCGCGAGCCAGGCGGCGTCGTACATGTACAGGGCCCATGGGCTCGGTTCCTGGCCGTACCGCTCCCGGTACTTCTGCTCGAACGTGGCCCGCACCGGGTTGGCCGGCGGGGTGGGGAAGAAGCCCTTCATCTGTACCTGGGCCATGAAGGCTCCGATCTCGAGGGGCGCGTGGGGCGGGAAGAACGTGGGTGAGAAGGCATCCTTGCTCCCATACCAGCGCGCCTGCCGGAGAGTGGGGTTGAGACGGGCGTGGCCCAGGATGTTCAACCCGTCGGGCTGGAAGGCAACGAGCATCACCGCCGTCTGCTCCACGCCCAGCTGGCGGAGCCTCCGGGCCAGCTCGTTCACCTCGGCCGCGTAGTCTCCCTGGTCGGGATCGTAGGCCAGCAGCTCAGCCCGGTTCCCGGCCGCTTCGAAGGCTTCCTTCAAGGCCTGGGCCATGCCGGCCCCATAAGAATCACCGCGGTGGAAGATGAGCACCTGCTCGAAGCCGTCCCGCTCCAAGAGGGCGGCCACCGCGCGCCCCTGGAGGGTGTCGGGCGTCACCAGCCGGTAGAGGAAGTCGTCGGGGATGGCCAGGGCGGGGCTGGTGGACGACGGGCTGATCACCAGGATCTGGTTGGCGTTGGCGAAGGCCCGCAGGCCCGAAGCGGCCCCGCTGGACCAGGGCCCGATGACGATCTGGACCCCCGCGGCAGCCAGGCTCTCCAAGGCAACCAAACCACCCTCAGGCGACGTGCCCGTATCCTCAATGATCAGCCGGAAGCGGACGGGCGAGCCGACCCTCTCGAGTAGGGCGTGGATCTCTTCAACAGCCATGGTGGCCGCGTCCCGGAGGAAAGGCCCTTCCGCGGCTCCGCCGCCCGTCAGGGGGATGAGCACCCCGATGGGGTAGGTGGTGGTCTGAGCCCAAGCAGCGCCAACGGTAGCCAGCAGGAGCCCAAGGGTAAGAGCCAAGATCCGCAACCGCACAGGAACGCCTCCTTTCAGAAGTATGGGACGGACCTCAGAGACAGCGAAGCCAGCCAGAGCGGCCAAGGGCGAACTGGGAGACGACAGCTCTAGAAGCGCTGGGAGCGTCCGAAAACCCGGTTCACCACCTCCCCATGCTGGGTGATCTCGCTGGCTGGCCCCTGGGCCACCACCTCCCCGTTGACCAGCACGTAGGCCCGGTCACTTACCTCCAGGGCCCCGGCCACGTTCTGCTCCACGAGGAGGACCGCGACCCCCTCGGCACCGATCTGCCGGATCATCTGGAAGAGGTGATTGGCCACGCTGACGCTGAGGGCGGCCGTCGGCTCATCGAGCAGAAGAAGGCGGGGCTGGCCCACGAGGGCCCGGGCCATGGCCAGCATCTGGCGCTCGCCCCCGCTCAAGGTGCCGGCGGGTTGGCGCCGCCGTTCGGCCAGCCGGGGGAAGCGCTGGTAGCTCCGGTCGATGGCCTCCCGGATCTGGGCCCGGCGCCAGCCGGCCTGGACGAAGGTGGCCATCTCCAGGTTCTCCTCCACCGTTAAGCCGGGGAAAACGTTCTCCCGCTGGGGCACGTACCCGATGCCGGTTCGGGCCAGCCCTTCGAGCGCCAACCCCGTCACGTCTCGATCGTCGAGGAAGACCTGGCCGCCGAAACGGTCCGCGAGCCCGCAGATCCCTTTGACCAACGTGCTCTTGCCGCTGCCGTTGGGGCCCAAGACAGCCACCACCTCGCCGGGGTCCACGTGGAGGGAGACCTGCTGGACGATGACCGCCTTCCCGTAACCGGCCGTCATCTGGTGGACCCGGAGCCGGGGAGCCGGTGGGGCTTGCCGGAGTGGGGTCATGGGTGGGCTCCCTCCCGGCGCGGGCCCCAGTGGGCGGTGCCAAAGTAGGCCTCCAGCACCCGGGGTTCTTCGGCGATGGCGCCCGGCGGGCCATCGGCCAGGAGGCGGCCCTGGTGGAGGACGAGCACCCGGTCCACGTGATCGAAGAGGAGGTCGAGCCGGTGCTCGATGGTAAGCAGGGTGATTCCCTGCTCCTCCCGCAGGCGGCGGAGCTTCTGGAAGATCCCCTGGGCCAGGGCGGGCGCCACCCCCGCGGCCGGTTCATCCAGGAGGAGCAGGCGGGGCTGGCCCATCAGGGCCCGGGCCGTCTCCAAGAGCTTCATCTGGCCGCCGGAGAGCTCCGAGGCCAGGAGCGGGGCCTGCCCGGCGAGCCCGAAGGCCGTGAGCCACCAGGCCGCCCGCCGGGCCGCCTGGCGCTCGGCCTCCACGAAAGGGCCGGGCGCCAGGGCCGCGGCCAGCCCTTCCCCAGGGTGGTCCTTCTCAGCCACCAGCATGTTCTCGAGCCCATCCATGCTGCTGAAGAGCCGGGGGATCTGGAAGCCCCGGACCAGACCGAGGCGGGCGATCTGGTGCGGCGGCAACCCGACCAGTGACCGGCCAGCGAACCGGATTTGGCCTCCGTCGGGCCGTTCCACCCCCGAGAGCAGGGAGAAGAGGGTGCTCTTGCCGCTCCCGTTGGGACCGATGAGGCCCACCCACTCCCCCTCGGCCACGGTGAAGGTGAGGCCGTCCACGGCCGTGATGCCGCCGAACCGCTTGGTGAGCCCTTCCACTTCAAGCAGCGGCACTGGTTCAAGAAGAGACACCGAGGTGGCGCACCTCCTCCCGGGCGGCGGTCCGGACCCGGCCTTCGGGGACCAGCCCTTGCGGCCGGTACAAGATCAGAAGCACTAGGAGCACGCCGATCAGCGCGTGGCGGGCGTAGTTGATGTCCACCGGCAGCTGCAGGCCCAAGAGGGCTAGGAAGGAGGGGCGGGTGAAGCGGTCGATGGCGGTCATGATGAGGGTGCCCGCGACCACGCCCCGGTGGTTGCCCGCCCCGCCCAGGATCACCATGAGGAGGACGGTGAAGGTGAGCTGGCTGTCGAAGTCTTCGGTGCCGACGAACTCGGTGAAGAAGGCGTACAAGACGCCGGCCACCGCCGCCAGGGCCGATCCCACGGCCATCACCTGGGCCTTCACCCAATGGGTCCGCTTCCCCAGGACCTGGGCCGCCAGCTCGTCATCCCGGACCGCCTTCATCAGCCGCCCGAAGGGGGAGTGGGTGATCCGCTCCACCAGGACGTATGCGCCCGCTGCCAGAGCCAGGACCAGGCCGGCGTAGGCCAAGCCCCGGGGTCCCGCTCCTTCGATGAAGCGGAAGGGGTTGGGGATGCCGCCCAGGCCGTGGGGCCCCCCGATGAACCCTTCCGTCGCCCGGACGTACACCCGGGCGATCTCAGCCACCACCAGGAGGATCAGGGCCAGGTAGACATCCTGCACCCGGAGGGCCGGGGAGGAGAGCAGGGAACCCAAGGCGGCGCCCACGAGGGCCGCGAGGACCAGACAGAGCAGGAAGAGCCCGATGGCGAGCCACGGCTCCGAGCGGGCCAGCTCTTCCCGGAAGACGGCCGCCTCCGCCGACCAGGGCACCAGGCTGGCCCCGCCCAGGGCCAGCATGAGGCGGGAGACGACAAAGGCGCTGGTGTAGGCCCCCACCGAGTAGAAGAAGACCTTGCCGAAGTTGGGCAGCCCCGTCAGGCCGTACTCCAGGTTCATGCTCAGGGCCAGGATCAGGTAGATCCCAAAGAAGGTGACAAAGGAGACGACGAGGGGCGTCAGATCCACCGGCGCGACCTCCCTGGGGTAAAGAGGTCTCCTAGACCCGAGGGTCGGAAGAGCAGGACCAGCACCACCATGGCAAAAGTGATCAGGGTGCGGAACTCCAACGGCACGCCGGCCCAGGCGTTGGCCAGGGTGATGCCCACGTTCTCCCCCAGACCCACCACGTACCCGCCCAGGATGGTGGCGTAGACGTTGGTCAGGCCGCCGAGGATGGAGGCGGCCGCCAGCCGCAGGAAGAGGAGCGCGCCCAGGGCGGGCTGGATGTTGGCGTAAACCGCCCAGAACCCCCCGCCCAGCCCGGCCATGGCGCCCGCGATCAGCCATGCGAGGCGCCGGAGGCGGGCGACGGGGATGGCCGATGCCCGGGCCAGGTCAGGGTTTTCGGCCAGGGCTCGCATGGCCTTGCCCGTGCGGCTCCGGGTGAGAAAAAGGTGGAGCAGCAGAGAAAGGCCCAGAGCGGCCGGCACGACCTGGAGGTGGAGGCTGGTCACCGCGGCGTAGCCGACGAAGCCGACCAGATCCACCATCACCCGGGCTTTGATGTTGAGCCAGCCGCCGGCGTCGGCCGCCAGGTAGATGAGGTGCCGGAGGATGATGGAGGCGCCAATGGAGGCGACCAGCAGGTAGAGGGGCGAGGCCCGCCGGGCCATCAGGGGTTTGTAGATGAGCTCATCGAGGGTGAGGGCGGCGAGGGCTCCGGCTGCGGCCCCGAGGACGAGGGCGGGGAGCAGGCTCAGCCCGCTCAGGTTGACGGCCAGGGCGGCGGCGTACGCGCCCAGGGTGACCAGCTCCCCGTGAGCAAAGTTGATCACCCGGCTCACGGCGTAGGTGAGGGTGAGCCCGACCGCCATCAGGACGAAGAGACTCCCCATGAGGATTCCCTGAAAAAGGGACGGCGTAAGCTCCTCCCAAGGCATGACGTGGCTCCTTACGGGGCGGGCCGGCACGATGGCCCGCCCGAGTCCGTTCTCTGCTTCGAATCCGGCACGATGGTTGGGTTCCATTCGGCTGATGTCCCAAAAATCCTTCCAAAACGGAGGTGTGACGGGTTTCACACATTAGTGAGCGCCGGTCGGAGGCGGGGCGAATGGGCCTCGCCGTGGGGCGCCCCCCTGGAGGATTCATCCCCCTTCAGTCCGAAGGTACCCCGAGTGTGGCCGGCGTGGACCAGGACGGGGAGGATGGATGGCTTGGACTGGGCGTTGAGCGTGATGGAGCAGTGGGGGTACCCGGGAGTGGCGCTTCTGGTCTTGCTGGAGAACCTCTTCCCGCCCATCCCGTCCGAGGTGATCCTCCCCTTCGCCGGGTTCCTCACCACCCGGAGCTCGGTCACCATTCTGGGGATGGTGGCCGCAGCCACCCTGGGCTCCGTTCTGGGGGCCTTCGCCCTCTATCTGGTCGGGGCCTGGTTCGGCCGGGAGCGGATCCTCTGGATCGCGTCCCGGTACGGGCGGTACCTCTCCGTCAAGCCCGAGCATGTGTTCCAAGCGGAAGGGTGGTTTGAGCGTTACGGCCCTACCGCCGTCTTCCTCTGCCGCATGGTGCCCATTATGCGGAGCATCATCTCGGTGCCAGCTGGGCTGATCCGCATGGGCCTGGCCCGTTTCGCCCTCTACACCGCGCTCGGAACCCTCATCTGGAACACCACCTTGGTCACCGTGGGCGCGCTCCTGGGGGCCTCGTGGCCCCTGGTCTCCAGGTGGGTGGGGTACTACCAGGACGTGGTCATCGTTCTCATCCTTACGGGCGCGGTCCTCATCCTTGTCCGGCTTCTGCTCCAGCGGCTTCGCCGGTAGCAAGCGAGGAGAGGGGAGTCCCCCTCTCCTCGCTCCTGTTTTCCATCCGCCTCTTAGTGCGCCCGCTCGATCAACGACCGCGGATCCCACGCGCCCCGGCCTACCGCGGGGACAAATTCCTCCACGTTGTCAGGGGAAAAGCGGAGGGTCTGGCCCAACTCAGCCGAGCGGTAGGCGGCCATGAGGAGCTGGGTCACCAGGAGACCGTCGTGCAGGGTTTCCCGGGGCATGCGGCCTTCGGCGAAGGCGGTCGTCATGTGCCGGTTCTCGTCGGTGTAGCCGTACACGACCGCCTCGTCGCCCAAGTACGGCATCTGACCTTGCTCCGCAGACTGCTTCTCCACCAGGTCCTCGCCCGCGGGGCCCGTCACGTTCCGGCTGAAGAAGACCTTGGACTCGGGATCGAGGGTGTTGATCATCAGGGAGTACTCCGGTCCCAAGAGCTCGAAGGTAAGCCGCAGGCCTGCCCCGACGAAGCTCCAGGAAGTGTTGGCCTGCGCGACGACCAATCGGCCATCGGCCGTCTCATAAACGATCTCGACCGAGGCGTAGTCCTCGGCAGGCGCCCTGGTGTAATCCACCTCAGGACCATACTGCGCCTTGAGGAGTTCGGCGTACCGGGGCTGGCTCCACTTGAGGCTCGCGATGGTCGCGGTGATGGCTGCGGGGCGCAAGAAATCGGGTCGATCCGGGGGAGTGAGGAGGTACCGAGTGGCCTCCACCGAGTGGCACATCATGTCGCTCAGCACACCGCCGCCCTGGAGGTGTCCCTGCCAGAACCAGGCCTTGTGGGGGCCGCTGTGCTCTTCGGATGCCCGAGCCAGGTACGGCTCGCCGGCCAGGGCCGCCCCACGACGCCAGAGGATCTCCTTCCCTCGCACCACCGAGGGCGCAAAGACTTGGTTTTCGAGGTAGCCGTGGAGCAGACCAGCGCTCTCCACCAGCTCCAGGATGCGCCGGGCCTCCTGGACCGTCCGGGCCAGAGGCTTCTCAATGGCCACGGCGCGGATCTTGGATCGCCCAGCCTTCACCTCGTCGACGATCGCCTCGATGACCGGCAGGCGAGCGTAGTTGGGGACCAGGATCCAGACCGCTTCCACCTCAGGGTGGCGGGCGAGTTCCCGCACATCGGTGAAGACGGCGGGCTCCCCGACGCCCAGTTCCCGGCAGGCTTGGGCCAGCGCTTGGGCGGAGGCCTCCGTAGCGGAGGTGACGGCTACGATATCCCCATCCCGAACGCCCTGCCAGCTGCGGGCGTGGAAGTGCCCGATAAAGCCGCTACCTACCATACCGACGCCGATTCGACGCGCCACGATAGTCCCTCCTCATTTGCTGTTCTCCGGTTGTTTCCCGAGTCACTGGCGCAGGGCCCGTTGGCGGCCGTAGGCTGCCAGGAGGAGCACCAGGACCAGACCGTGGATGACTTGCCGTGCCGCCTCGCCCAGGCGGAGGGTGGTCAGGATGGACTGGAGCAGGGTGAGGACGATGGAGCCCGCCACCGTTCCCGTGTAGCTCCCCACCCCGCCGGCCAATGATGTTCCACCCACCACCACCGCCGCGACCGAGCGGAGCACGTAATCGCCGCCGATGTCCAGGAAGACCGTGGTCGTGTACCCTACGAAGAGGAAGCCGGCTAAGGCGGCCAACATCCCACTGGTGCCGTAGATAACCACCAGCATGGGCCGTACGTGGATGCCTGAGAGGGCTGCAGCCCGTCGGTTGGCACCAATGGCGTACAGCCGTCGGCCGAAGGATGTCCGGCCCAAGAGGAGCGACATCAGCACCGCCAGGCCAAGCCAGATGACCAGGATGCCTGGGATTCCCCCGATCCAAGGGCTCGTCACCAGCTCGTTGAGGATCGGTGCCGCTCGCCCCTTGGGGATGCCCTGGGTGTAGAGCAGGGTGAGCCCCTGAACGACGCCGCTCATGCCAAGAGTCATGACGAGCGGAGGAATGCGCAAGAAGGCGACTCCCACACCGTTGACAGCTCCCAGAGCGAAGCCCACAGCCAGGATCTGAGCCAAGGCCTGGAGGACGAGAGCATCCCGCCCTTGCGTGATGTGGGCGGTCATCACCGCCGCCAGGCTCATGACCGCACCCACCGACAGATCAATGCCCTCCCCACCCGAGAGGACCACCAGCGTCTGACCAGCGGCGACGATGCCCAGGAAGGAGGCGACGCGAAGGACGTTCAGTACCTGGCGGGTGCTCAAGAAGCCGGGTGACAGAAGCTCACCGACCACGAAGAGCACCAGGACGAGCCCGTAGGCGATGGCGCTCGGTGTGAGGAACCGCCTCAGGCGGACGGTGAGCGCCCCGGCATTGGGATCGAGGGGGGGCTGGGCCAATCCAGGATGCATCTCGCCGGACGGGGTGGCTCTCTGTTCTGAGGTCATGCGGACCGCCTCCTTCCCCGGCCGCCTGCCGCCAGGGCCAGCGCAGCGATGATGATGAGCCCTGAGATGAAGTCCTGGTAGAAGGGCGGGACGTTGGCAAAAAAGATGATGTTCCGGATCAAGCCCAGAACGATAGCACCTACCACGGCGCCGCCCGCCCCGCCCGTACCTCCGGCCAGTGGTGTGCCCCCGATGACGACGGCTGCGATGGTATTCATGGTGAGGGGGGAGCCGATCAGCGGGTCACCAGAGGCGATGTCGGCGGTGAGGAAGACGCCCGCCAGGCCGAAAAAGAGCCCCCCCAACCCGTAAGTGAGCATCCGGACGCGCTCCACGGGTAGACCACTGGCGAAGGCTGCTTGGGCATGGCCGCCAACGGCATAAAGGAACTGTCCCATCCGGCTTCTCTTGAGGATCACCCAGAGCAGGATGACCAGGATCAGTAAGAAGACCACGCTGGGGATCCCGAGGAAGCTGGCCCGATAGAGCCGGTAGAGGGGGATCGGGGCTTGCCCGCCCGGCACCGGGAGCACGGCCAGGGCCAGTCCCATCCAAACGAAGTTGGTGGCGAAGGTAGCGACGATGGCCTGCAGGCGGAGGGAGGCGACCAAGAGGCCGTTGAGAAGCCCCGCCGCGACGGCGACGAGCAGGCTGACCAGTACCGCAGCGAGGGTGCTCCAACCGCTCTCAGTCCCCCAGACACCCGCTAGGGAGACCAGAACGACGTTCACCAAGGTGATAATGCCGCCTGCGGAGAGGTCGATGCCCCCGCTGAGGACGATGATGGCCTGTCCCACGGCGGCTGCGATGAGGGGAAGAAAGGTGGCCAAGTTGGACCGGATTACCGGCAGGGTAAGGAGGTTGGGCTGGAGGATGGCGTTGACCACCAGCACCCCCCCGAGCACTCCCAGGCTGGCCAAGAAGGGCAGGCTCCGCCGGAGGACGGAAGGTAACGGGGGCCGTTGGATGATCAGGCGAGCATCCTGTCCATTAAGCATGGCTCATCCCCTCTTTCCTGTCCGACGATCCCAGGCGTAGAGAGGCACCTACCAACTCCTGCTCCGTCAGGCGCTCGCCCCGAAGTTCATCGACTACCCGGCCTTCGTAGAGGACCAGGATCCGGTCGGAGAGGGCTAAGAGCTCGCTGTCGTCGCTGGAGTTAAGGATCACAACCAGGCCTGCGTCACGAAGGTCCTCCACCACGCGGTAGAGCTCGTTCCGGGCCTGGACGTCGACACCCTTGGTGGGATCATCCAGGAGCAGGATCTTGGGTTCGGTGAGGAGCCACTTGCCCACCACCACTTTCTGCTGGTTGCCGCCGCTCAGTGTGGCCACTGAGTCGTCAAGGCTCCCAACCTTCACCTGGAGTCGGTTCAGCATGTGTCGGGCCGCGTTCCGTTCCCGTTGGAGCGAGAGCCATCCCGCCCAAGACCGGTGGGCCAGGCTGGGGAGAGTGATGTTTTCCAACACCGAGCGGATCATGAACAGCCCTTCCTGCCCGCGGTTGCCCGGCACCAACACCATTCCGTGGCGGATGGCGTCCGCGGGCTGGCCCAGCCGCACGGGCTTGCCGTCGATTTCGACCCGGCCGGCCGCGTGGGGGAGGTCGCCGAATAAGGCCCTCAACAGGTCCGACTGGCCCTGGCCCTGGAGCCCTCCCAGGCCGACCACTTCGCCAGCCCGGGCTTCCAGCGAGATCTCGTCCAAACAGCCTGCGACCCGAAGGCCCTCCACCCGTAGCCGGACGGGACGACTCATAGGTCGCGACCTACCTCTCCGCTCCAACACCAGGTCCTCACCCGTCATGAGCCGGAGAAGATCCCGCTCTGGCGTCTCCGCGAGATCCACTGTTCCGACCACCCGTCCGTTGCGGAGGATGGTTGCCCGCTGGCAAAGCTCGTACACCTCCCCCAACCGGTGCGAGATGAAGAGAATCCCCGTTCCAGCGGCACTCAGTTCCCGGACCACCTGGTTCAGCGCGTCCACCTCATGCCGCCGCAAGGAGGCGGTCGCCTCGTCGAGGATGAGGATCTCTGGGTCCCGGCTGAGGGCCTTGGCGATCTCCACAAGCTGTTGGTCCGCAGGCGAGAGTTGTCCCACGGGCTCGTGGAGGGGGAGGCGACGGTCCAAGTACTGCTCCAGCCGGTGGAGGACCTCAGCCGCTCGCTGCCACAGCGCCTCCCTGTGGATAAAGCCCGCACGGGTTGGTTCCCGGTTGAGGAGGACATTCTCGGCCACTGTGAGCTGGGGTATGAGGCTCAGCTCTTGGTAGACGGCGGCAATCCGCAACCGGTCCATATCGGCGGGGCCGCTGATCTTCTCGACGCGGCCCCGGATCCGTACCTCGCCGGCATCGGGCGCAACCACTCCCGTGACCACCTTGGCCAGGGTACTCTTGCCTGAACCGTTGGCGCCCAAGAGAGCGTGAACCTCACCGGCCTGGCATTGTAGGGATGCTCCGTCCAGGGCGACCACCCCGCCGAAGCGCTTGCGAATACCCACGGCCTCTAACAAGGGAACGGCGTTTCCGCCCACATTCACCCCCCCTTTGGTCAGGCGTCCGCGAGGCCAGCCCTGTGAAGAACCACGACTTCCCACGGATACGTGCTATCTGCCGTCAGCGAACGAGGCCCCCGGGGGAGAGCACGTTCCCCCCAGGGGCCGTCCAGTTTCCACTTACTTGAAATACTCGAGGGCTTCTTCCTCGGTCAGCCAACCATCCAGGGAGTAGGCATCGGAGAAGTCTTGGTACTGAGCCCACAGTTCATCGAAGTTTTCGTTGGTGACGGTGCCGGGGATAGGCACGTAGAGGGTGTTGCCCCGAGCCAGGATGCCGTCCTTGAACTCCCGGCCCAGGAGGACCTGCATACCAATGCGAAGACCGCTGGCTGCAATGCCCGGTGGGTTGATGACTCCGATACTCTTGAAGCCCCGGCTACGCAGATCGTTCCAGATCCGCATGTACCCGACCCGGGCTTCGCCGGTCATGACAGGGAGTTCCCGGCCCGAGTTGAGCACTGCCCGGAGCGCGCCCTCCGCCGTGCCGTCCTGGGCCCAGACCCCGTCGATCTCCGGGTAGGTGGCCAAGAGGTCAGACATCCGTTGCTGGCCCGTGGCCTGATCCCAATCGCCGTGAACCATGGTGAGGAGTTCGAGATCCGGGTACTGGCTGAAGACGTCCCGAGCGCCGCGCCACCGATCCTCGTTGGCCGGATGGCCCGCCAGCCCGTTGATGGCCACGATCTTGCCCTTGCCCCCCAAGGTTTCCGCCAGCCAGCGGGCCGAGATGCGGGCCCACTCAGCCTGGTCGATGACCACGTTGATGGCCTTGGGGCTGGTCACCTCCTGGTCGACCACGACCACCACGATGCCCCGGTCTACCGCTTCCTCGATGACGGGATTGAGGGCAGTCTGCGAGTTGGGGTTAATGATGATCAGGTCGAAGCCTCGGTTGATCATGTTCCGGAGCTGGGCAATCTGGGCAGTCACGTCGGGGCCGGCATGGTTTACGTAGAGGTCCCCGGTGACGAGCCCTTTTGCCTTGTACTCCTCGAAAACGACGCGAGCGCTCTCGACCATCTGGGTCCGCCATTCGCTACCGACGAAACCGTTGCTGATGGCAACCCGGAAAGGTGGTTCCTTAGCAGCTGCGGGTACCGCCAGAGCAACCGAAACGACCACCGCGAGGACGAAGACCGATGCCCAGCGCGTCCAACCGTGCATGGTAAACCTCCCTCTCCATTTCGGTTGTTGCTCGCCCTATCTGATGGTTACCGACTAGGGGTTTATCGGTAGCCAGCCATCCGTTATGCCCGAAGCGGGGTCTACGAGCCTACGAGTCATCCATCACCTCCCTCGACATCCCCTTGTGGCCACCTCGGGCAATGGTCAGTGGCACGATACCCTCCACCGCGACGGCAGCGGCACCGAGAAGGCCCGCTTGCTCGCCTAACTCAGAGATGAGGAGTTCCGGAACGAAGGGACTTGTTTGCACCAACCGATCTTGAACGGCGTCGCGGAGCAGGTCTCCAGCGAGGGAGACGCCACCGCCCAAAATGATGGCCTCGGGGTCCAACAAGACCACAATGTTCGTCAAACCCAAGGCTAGGTTTTCAGCTAACTGATCGAGAACGGCCCGTCCCACGGGGTCGCCTTGTGCGGCTGCATCCATCACCGCTTCAGCTGTCAATTCTGTGGACTGGAGTATACTTGCGTCTGCTCTTTCATGCTGCGAGAGCAGCTCGCGGGCCATACGTTCAATGGCTGGAGCAGCCGAAAGGCTTTCCCAACAACCGAAAGCGTCGCCGGGACTGGTTCGGGTAGAGGTGTGTGCCCGTATCCAATCCCGATCGATGGCGAGGTACCCGACTTCACCTGCGGCGTTAGCGTGACCCCGGTAAAGGCGCCCTTCGAGGATGAGCCCAGCTCCAATACCGGTCCCGAGGGCCACAAAGACAAAGTTGCGCATACGGCGCCCCTGGCCGTACCGTTGCTCCGCTAACGCAGCAGCGTTCACATCGTTCTCGACGAAGACGGGCATCCCGAGCGAGTCTTCCATGACCTTGACGACGGGCATGTCGACCCACCCAAGGGCTGGTGCAAGGGTAACGATGCCTCGCTCAGGGTCTGTTACCCCAGGGAGACCCAGACCCAGAGCGAGAATCCGGTCTTTCGGAACGGCGACCTCATCCATGAAGCGCTTCAGATGGGCGACGACTCCCTCAAGAATCTGCTGCGGATCAAGGCGAGTCGTACCGTTTCGTCCGGAGCCCGGTGTGGGTACAGCTTGGCTGGCGAGCAAACGACCCTGGAGGTTCACGAGCCCCATCTTCATCCGGGTCCCCCCGAGGTCCATGGCTAGGACGTATAACCGTTCGCCCCCAAGGCCGAGCAGTGTGGGTCTGCGTCCCCCGGTGGACGGGCCTTCCCCCTTTTCCACCACCAGATCCAAGTGGAGCAGTTCCTCAACGATGGCTGAGACGGTCGGCTGACTCAGGCCTATCTGGCGGGCCAATTGGGCGCGCGAGAGAGGCCCGTTCAGTCTGAGGGCAGTTAGAACGAGGGATGCATGTTGGATCCGGAGGTCTGAGAGCCGTGTGGGCTTCTCGATGGGCATGGAGGAGTGGAAACGAGTTCGGGACCGAGATGATTTGGGGCGTTCGGCCATGGTCTCACACCCATCGTCTGGCGGAGATACTTTGAATACTTTCCTAAGAAAGTTATTCGATGACTCGTATTCATCGCTCGACTACTGATTCCTGCATGCAACGACACAAAAGACAAAGTTATGTAGTATCCGCATTACATTGAGTTCCACAGCATGGGGCAGCAACTGGTACAACAGAACAATCATCATCAAAAGGAATCATACGTATTTACAAGAACTGT
>NZ_VSCV01000098.1:0-1361 GCF_047459355.1 Limnochorda sp.
AAGTGCTGCATGGCCCGGGTCACTTCCACCACGCCTCGCGCCTGGACCCGGCCGAGGATGAAGGCCAGGACCGAGACCACCACCACGCCCAGCAGCGTGTTCCGGATGGCTGCGTTGCGCAGGGGGAGGAGGCGATCGGTGAGGATCCGCTGGGGGATCTGGGTGAGGAGGCGCCAGTCGGTCCCGTCGATGGGCACCACCGTCATCAGGTAGGTCTCCTCCTGGGTTTCCACCAAGCGGCTGGTCGCTTCGGTGGCGGCCAGGAGCTCTTGGTACTGGCGCTGGAGCTCTGCCGGCGTCTCCTCATCCCAGAGAGGACGGGGTTCGGCGTCGTCCCAACCGGCCCCCAAGAGAACGGTCCCATCGGCCCGAACCAGCAGGTTGGCACCCTCGTGGGCCAGGCTGAAGTTGGCCAACCGCTCGGGAAAGCGCTCCGCTGAGACCAAGACCGAAATGACGCCCACGATGGTCCCTTCTGGATCTCGGGCGGGGAGGGCCACCTCGAGGGTCCAGAGGGTTTCTTCGTCCAACTCATAGCGCTCGAAGCGGCCCAGGGCGGGATGGCCGGCCAGCGCCACCCAGAAGGTGGGGGAGCCGGCCAGGCTCGCCTCCCCGAAGGTCCGCCCCCGGCTGATCACCTGGGCGGCGCCGTCCGGGTTGGCGATGCGGACCTCGATGTACTCCCGATTGCTCATCATGTCGCTGTAGAGGGCGTAGACGTAGGTGGTCACGTCGTCCACGGAGGCCGCGCCGATGCGCTGGGTGAGGCGGCTGTTCAGATGGCTCACCGCGTCGAGCTTCTCAGCCACCTCCTGGGCCAGCGTCTGGGCGTGGAGGTGTTGCTCGATCAAGAGGGCCTCTTGAGCCTGGGCGAGCAACTCACCGGATGAATCTGAAAACAACAAGGAGACTGAGACTCCCGCGGCCGCCAGAGCCATGAGCGCCATGGCCAGGGCCAGTTGGAAGCTGAGGCTCTGCAGGCCCCTGCCCGCCAGACCTCGCATCTTGACTCCCGTTCGAGCCACGGAACACTCGCCTCCTCCAGCGGACGGCTCAGGTCCTGCCAAAGTTGTTTCCTCATTTACATTATCGGCTGGGAAAGGCAGCCATGGACAGATCTGCCAGGCAGCGCCACCCCCGCGCGGGCCCAAACCAGGCAGCACCAGGAACAGGCAGGCCACGCCGAGACGCGCAGGCGCCTGGCCCCGAGGGAAGCCCGGACCAGGCGCCTGCTGGTGGGATGCTTGCTGGAGCGCAGACCGCGCCTCAGGAGGCCCGCTCGGCGGGCCGCGTCTCAAGGTCGATGCGGAAGTGGGCGACAGCTTCGGCCAGGTGCCGGGCCAGCTCCGCCAGCCGGGCCG
>NZ_VSCV01000007.1:0-86325 GCF_047459355.1 Limnochorda sp.
GACGGCCACCTGGGTCGCCGGCCCCATCATCCCATGCCCGCCATCAGCCATGGTTCGATCCCTCTTCCCCAGGCGTGCGCCCGAGGCGCCGGAAGGGTTCGGCCCACCCATGGTATGGGCCGCCCCGGGAAGAGGTTCCTGGGAACGGGAGGCTCACACCTCGACGACGATGGGCAGGATCATGGGACGGCGGTGGGTCCGCTCGAAGAGGAACCGGGAGAGGGTCTCCCGCACTTCGGACTTGATGGACTGCCAATCGGTGAGGCCGTCGGGCACCCGGCGTTCCAGAGCCCGCCGCACCTGGAGGCGGGCCTCCTCCATCAGGTCCTCCGCCTCCCGGACGTAGACGAAGCCCCGGGAGACCACCTCGGGGCCGGCCACCAGCTGGCCCGTCCGCTTGTCGACGGTGACCACCACCACCATGATCCCGTCCTGGGAGAGGACCCGCCGGTCCCGGAGGACCACCTGGCCCACGTCGCCCACGCCCAGCCCGTCGACCAGCACCTGGCCCGAGGGGACCCGCTCGGCCACCCGGAGGCTGTCCGGGGTCAACTCGAGGCGGTCGCCGTTCTCGGCCAGCTGGATGTTCTCCTCGGGGATCCCCACGGCCATGGCCAAGCGCTTGTGGGTGACCAGCATCCGGTACTCCCCGTGGATGGGGACGAAGAACTTGGGCCGGACCAGGTTGAGAAGGAACTTCAACTCCTCCTGGGAGGCGTGGCCCGAGGCGTGGATGCCGGAGAAGGGCGAGTGGATCACCTCGGCCCCCAGCTTGAGGAGCCGGTCGATCACCCGGCCCACCACCCGCTCGTTGCCGGGGATGGGGTTGGCGGAGATGATGACCGTATCGCCCGGGAGGATGGACACATTCCGGTGCTCCTGGGCCGCCATCCGGCTCAGGGCCGACATGGGCTCGCCCTGGGAGCCGGTGGTGAGGATGGTCATCTGGTGGGGCTTGTAGCGGCCGATCTCCTCCACGGGGACCAGCATCCCGTCGGGGATGTTGAGGTAGCCCAGGCGGGTCGCGATGCCCACCACGTTCACCATGCTCCGGCCGACCACCGCCAGCTTCCGGCGGTGGTGGTGGGCCGCGTCGACCACCTGCTGGATCCGGTGGATGTTGGAAGCGAAGGTGGCCACCAGGATCCGGCCCCGGGTCCGGCTGAAGACGTCCATCAACGTCTCGCCCACCACCCGCTCCGACAAGGTGTAGCCGGGGCGTTCCGCGTTGGTGCTGTCGGCCATCAGGAGGAGGACCCCTTTCCTCCCCAACTCCGCCAGCTTCTGCAGGTCGGTCACCTTGCCGTCGATGGGCGTCTGGTCGAACTTGAAGTCGGTCATGTAGAGGATGGTGCCCGCGGGCGTGTGGATGGCCAGGGCGACGTCATCGGCGATGGAGTGGTTGACGTGGATGAACTCCACCTCGAACCGGCCGATGGTCCGGGACTCGCCGGCCCGGACTTCCCGGAGCCGGGCCTCGCTCAGGAGGCCGTGCTCTTCCAGCTTGGCCTCCACCAGGCCCAGGGTCAGCCGGGTCCCGTAGACGGGCACTGGCAGTTGGGGCAGCACGTACGGCAGGGCCCCGATGTGATCCTCGTGCCCGTGGGTGAGGACGATGCCCCGAACCCGGTCTTTACGCTCCACCAGGTAGGTGATGTCGGGGATGACCAGATCCACCCCGGGCATCTCGTCCTCGGGGAACATGACCCCCGCGTCGATCACCAGGATCTCCCCCTGGCTTTCGATGGCGGTCATGTTCTTGCCGATCTCGCCCAGCCCGCCCAGCGGGATGACGGAAACTTTGGGTACGCCCAAGAACGTCCCTCCTCGTTCTCTTCCCAGCTCACCAACCGTCCACAGGTCGCCTTGGGGGCCGGAAAACCGCTGGCCGGGCCGGCACTGTGCTCCATTATAACCCAGCCTTCCTGAGGCGATCAACGGACCGCTCCCCCGTCCTTCCGGCGCTGCCGGAGCCGGTGGCTGGCCAGAAAAAGGACCGGCACCCCCACCGCCAGGAGCACCCCCGGCCCGGCAAGGGCATGGCTCCATCCCTCGACGGCCTGGAGGTTGGGCGGGAGCAGGCTCAGCCCCCAGACGGGCACGATGAGAAGGAGCGCGAGCAGGGGCCGCCGCTCCCATCGGGTGGCCTGGGCGAGGGCCAGCAATCCGGCCCCGTAGGCGATGGCCGCGGTGGAGAAGACCGCCCAAAGCCACAGCGCGGCCAGGAGCACCTCGGGTTGCTCCACCACCCGCAGGGGGAGGCGCTGGGCCCGGGCCACATTGAGGAGCGGCCAGGTCTGCTGGGCGATGAAGGTGGGGCTGAAATGGCCCAGGCAGGCCAGCACCGAGGCCGCGTAGAAGAGGACGGCCCCGGCCACGCCCGCCGCGGTCCACCGGCCCAGACTGGGGGGGTAGGCCGCGTGGGCCCCCAAGAAGAGGACCACCTCAAAGCCCAAGAGGGAGAAGAGCCCCGGGCCCACACCGGCCACCAGGCCGGACCAGCCGCGGCTCAGATGGAGCGTCAGGTTCTCGGTGGTGGCCCCGTAGGCGGCGATGAGGAGAAAGAGCAGGGTGGTAAAGAGAACGATGAAGGCTATGACATCGCTCAGGCCGGCCAAGGCGGCCACCCGCAGCCGCCCCGCCCAGGCGACCACCGCCGCCAGGGCGGCAACGGTGACGGCCATGGGGGTCCGGGGGAGGAGGAAGACGGCGGCGAACTCACCGAAGAGCCGGAGGGCGATGCTCGTCAGGACCAGGAAGTAGAGGCTATAGGCCATCCCCAGGAGCCGGCCGGCCCAGGGGCCCCAGAGGGTGGCCGCCCCCACCACCGGGTTGAACCCGGGCCAGAGGGCGGCCGTCCGGCCCGCCAGCCACGCCGCGGCCATGGCCAGCCCGCCCGCGAGGAGGACGGAGAGCCACGCTGCGGTCCCAGCGGCCGCGGTGGTACCCCGGGCGATGGTGAGCACCCCCACCCCCAGCACGGCGTTGAAGACCAGGCCTCCGATCTGGTGTGGCCTCAGCCCCTGGTCCACCCAACCCCTCCTGGCCCTGCCGGCTCTTCCCCTAAGGTGCGCCGAAGGGGGCCAGAAAAGCCCTGCCAGACCGCAGGCGTCTCAGTCGAGCAAGCCCACCTGCTTCATCGCCTGCTGGATGGCCTCCCGCTCCGCTTCCGTCGCGGGGGGCAGGGGGAGCCGGGGCGGCCCCGCCGGGAAGCCGGCCATCTCCAGGGCCGCCTTCACCGGGATGGGGTTGGTGGTGACGAAGAGGCCCCGGAAGAGGGGGTAGAGGTGGTGGTGGATCCGGATCGCCTCCTCCACCCGCCCGGCGACGAAGGCCCCGATCATCTCCTGGATCTGGGGGCCCACCAGGTGGGAGGCCACACTCACCACCCCGTAACCGCCGACGGCCAGGATGGGCAGGGTCAGGCTGTCGTCGCCCGCATAGATCCGCACGTGCTCAGGAACCGCCTGGACGAGGCGGGAGACCTGATCCAGATCCCCCGACGCCTCCTTGACGGCGGCCAGGTTGGGCGCCTCGGCCAGCCGGGCGACGGTCTCGGGGGCCAGGTTGGCCCCGGTCCGGCCAGGGATGTTGTAGAGCATGACGGGCAGGGAGGTCGCCTGGAGGATCGCTTCAAAGTGGCGGTACAGGCCCTCCTGGGGTGGCCGGTTGTAGTAGGGGACGACGGCCATGATGCCGTCCACCCCCAGCTTCTCCGCTTCCCGGGTCAGCTCCACGCTGGCCGCGGTGTCGTAGGAGCCGGTGCCGGCGATCACCGTCACCGCGCCGCCGACGGCCCCCACCACGGCCCGGATCACCTCCACCTTCTCCGCATGGGAGAGGGTGGGCGCCTCCCCGGTGGTTCCCAGGATCACCAGCCCGTCCGAACCGCTCTCACTGAGGCGGACCGCCAAGCGGACCGCCCCGTCCAGGTCGATGACCCCTTCGGGGGTCATGGGCGTCACCATGGCGGTCAGCACCCGCCCCAGATCCCACGTCTTGGCCATGCTCCCCAACCTCCCTCGCGAGCTTACCGAAGACCGCCGGACCCGCTCTCCAAGAGACCGAACTCCCGGGAGAGGGCCCGCACGGCGGTGCCCACCTCTTCCTGGCGGACCAAGCAGGAGATGTTGGCATGGGAGTCGACCGTATGGTAGATCCGCACCCCTGCCTCGGCCAGGGCCCGGGCGATGCGGGCCATCACCCCGGGGAGGCCGTGCATGCCGGCCCCCACGCAGGAGACCTTGGCAAACCCGCTGGTCACCTCGAACCGGGCCCCCCGGCGGGTGAGGACCTCCCGCACCTGGTCGCCCAGCTCCTCGTCGACGACGAAGCTCAGCCGGTCGGG
This sequence comes from Limnochorda sp., assembly GCF_047459355.1. Classification (NCBI taxonomy): domain Bacteria; kingdom Bacillati; phylum Bacillota; class Limnochordia; order Limnochordales; family Limnochordaceae; genus Limnochorda; species Limnochorda sp. The sequence continues at coordinate 4,349 of NZ_VSCV01000007.1, forward strand.
AGCAACGTAGATCATATCCACGCTCACCCCCGCCTCGGCCACACTCTGGAAGAGCTGGTGGATCTCCTCGCCGTCGAACTCGCCCCGGGCCGGGACGGCCCAGACCCGGCTCCGGGGCCCCACGTGGGCGATGGCCCGCACCGGCCGGTCGGCCCGGGCCGGCGCCTCCCGGGGCAGCGCCTCGCCGGGACCGTTCAGCCCGTCCGTCACCAGGGTGCCCGGCGCGCTGCCCACCGTGGACCGGATCTGCAAGGGCACCCGCCCCTCCATGGCGATCTCCACCGCCCGGGGGTGGACCACCCGGGCCCCCAGATAGGCCATCTCCATCGCCTCCCGGTAGGTCACCCGCTGGAGGGTGGGCGCCTCAGGCAGGAGCCGGGGATCGGCCGCCTTCATACCGTCCACGTCGGTGTAGATCTCCACCCGCTCCGCCTGCAGGGCCACGCCCAGCGCGGCCGCGGTGGTGTCGCTGCCGCCCCGGCCCAGGGTGGTCACCTCCCCGTCGGCCGTCACCCCTTGGAATCCGGCCACCACCGGGATGATGCCCTCGGCCAGCAAGGCCAGCAGCCGGTCGGGCCGGACCTCCTCAATCCGGGCGCTGCCGAAGGTCCCGTCGGTGATGATGCCCGCCTGGCCGCCGGTGAGGGCCTGGGCGGGCAAGCCTCGGGCCTGCAGGGTGAGGGCCATGATGCCGCTGGCGATCACCTCACCGCAGGAGAGAAGCAGGTCGAGCTCCCGGGAGGCGCCCCCGGCCGGCCAGGCCCCCACCTGACGGGCCAGCCCCAGGAGGGTGTCGGTGGCATAGGGGTCCCCGGCCCGTCCCATGGCCGAGACCACCACCACCACCTGGTGCTCCTCCCGCAGGGTTCGGGCCACGTGCTCCACCACCCGCTCCCGGAGCTGGGGCGTGGCGACGGAGGTGCCGCCGAACTTCTGGACGACGATGCCCATTCACCCTCGCCACCCTCGCGGCGCGGCCAGCCGTTCCGCGATCTGGACCGCATTGAGGGCCGCGCCCTTCCGGATCTGGTCTCCCACCACCCACAGGGTAAGCGCTCGCTCCTCAAAAGGATCCTTCCGAATCCGCCCGACGAAGACCGGATCCTGCCCGCTGGTCTCCAAGGGCGTCGGGTAGAGTTGCTCCTCGGGATCGTCCAGCACCTGCACTCCCGGCGTCTCCCCCAGAAGCCTGCGGGCCTCCTCCACCGCCAGCGGGCGCTCGGTCTCCAGGTAGACCGACTCGGAGTGGCTCCGCAGCACCGGGACCCGCACCGTGGTGGCCGTCACGGGAAGGTCGGGGTCCCCGAGAATCTTCCGGGTCTCGTGGACCAGCTTCCACTCTTCCTTGGTGTACCCCAGCTCATCGAAGCGGTCGCACTGGGGCAGCAGGTTGAAGGCGATGGGCCGGTGCCGCTTCCCGTCCCGGTAGGGGAGGATGGAGGCCTCCAGGGGCCGGCCCTCCAGCCAGGCCCGCACCTGAGCCTTCAGCTCCTCCACTGCCCGAGCCCCTGCGCCGGAGACGGCCTGGTAGGTGGAGACGATCACCCGACGGAGCCCGGCGGCCCGCCGCAGGGGCGCGAGGGCCATGACCAGGATGGTGGTGGAGCAGTTGGGGTTGGCCACCAGCTGGGGCCCCTCGTCCAGGAGGTGGCCGTTCACCTCGGGAACCACCAGCGGGACCTCCTCATCCATCCGGAAGGCGCTGGAGTTGTCGATGACCGTCGCCCCCGCGGCCAGGGCCGCGGGCGCGTACTCCTGGCTCACCGAAGCCCCCGCGCTGAAGAAGACCAAGTCCGTCCCCTGGAAGGCCTGGGCCGTCAGCGCCTCCACGGGCAGGGCCTCTCCCTGGAAGGTTAGGGTGCTCCCCGCACTCCGGGGCGAGGCCAAGAGCTTCAGGGAGGCCACCGGAAAGGACCGCTCCTCCAGAATCCGGATCAGCTCCTGCCCGACGGCCCCCGTCGCCCCCACGATGGCTACCCGCACGCCTGCCATGGCACGTCCCCCGCTTCCTGCTCTCGATTGGCCCCTGGGCTACCGCACCGCCCGCCGGCGCCGCTCGATGAGAACGGGCTGCAGCTGCCGGCCCTCCAGCGCCGCCACCACCGTGTCCACGATCCGGTCGAAGTCGGCCACGCACGAGGTTGGCTTCGCCTCGGGGTTGTCCTGCCCGAAGGGCACGAAGTAGATGTTCTTCGTGTTGAGGAGGATCCCTATGTTCCGGGCGTTGTTCCCCAGGGCGTCGTTGGTGGAGATGGCCAGGACCACGGGCCGGAGGTTGCGCAAGGTCCCTTTCGCGGCCATCAGCACCGGCGTGTCGGTAAGGGCGCCGGCCAGCTTGGCCAGGGTGTTCCCCGTACACGGCGCGATGACGAAGGCGTCGAAGGCCTTCTGCTGCCCCAGGGGCTCCGCCTCCACGATGGTCTCCACCGGATCCCGGCCCGTCAGCTCCCGCAAGCGGGCCCGCCACTCCTCCGCCGTGCCGAACCGGGTGTCGGTGGTGGCCGCGTTGAAGGAGCGGACCGCCGTCACCGTCGCCCCTTCCTCCTGCAGGCGCTGGATGTGGGGCAAGACCTCCTCGAAACTGCAGTGGGAGGCGGAGATGCCAAAGCCGATGGACCTCCCTGCCAGCCTCATGGGTGGACCTCCTCAGCCGGCTGCGCCACCTGGCCCGCCAGGTGGTCGCGGATGAGCCGGGGAATCACCTGGCCGAGGATCCGTCCGGCGCTGGTGGGGGCCACCTTGCCCGGCAAGCCCACCGCCAGGATCGCCTTCAACCCCAGGCGGCGGGCCGCCTCGAAGTCGGTGCCGCCCGGCTCGGAGGCGATGTCGATGATGAGTGTCTCCGGCTGGAGCCGTTCCAAGAGGGCCCGGTCCAGCACCGGGGCCGGGACGGTGTTGAAGATCACCGGCGCGGCGGCGCACACCTCCACCATCTGCTCGGGCGGCACGGCCCGGCAGCCCAGGGCCGCGGCCCGGGCCTGCCGCTCGGGCCGGGGCTCCACCACCGTCACCGACGCGGAGAGGGCGGCCAGCTTCTGGGCCAGGGTGAGGCCGCAGCGGCCTGCCCCCAGCACCACCGCCTGGGCTCCGTGGAGGGTGATGGGCAGCTCCTCCATGGCCAGCTGGATGGCGCCCTCCGCCGTGGGCACCGAGTTGAGGATGGCCACCTCGTCCAGGTGGGCCAGCTCCACCACCTTCAGCCCCCGCTTTTCCAGACGCTCCCGCAGGGGCGGGCGGAGCTGCCCGACCAGAAAGAGGGTGTTGGGCTTCAGCTCATCGACGAGGCGCTGGTCAAAGGCGACGGGAGGCAGGTCGGGGACCAGGATGGTGGGGATCCGCCCTTCCCGGTCCAGCCCCCGCATGGGGGCGATCACCACCTGGGCGCCCACCAGGGCGCTGGGGCCGTCGGCCACCGCCCGGGCTCGGGTCAGCTCGCCGGGGCGGGGCAGGCCGAAGAGGGTGAGGGAGGCCCCCAAGCGGTAGAGGATCCGGGCCAGCTCCACCTCCCGCCGATCCCCACCCAGCAGGGTGACCCGCACACCGTCCAGCTCGGGCATCGTGCCGGCCTCCTTGCGAGGATGCGAATGGTTGTCTCAGCCAGGTCGGTGCAGTATATGTCGCCTGGGAGAGGCCGGTCACTGGCCCGGGACGGGCCCTTGCCCCGAGGAGGACGGCTCGGTCGGGAAAAGGAGGGGATCCAAGCCGAAGACGGGTCCCTGGAGGCTCTGGACCCGCCGGATGGCCAGAAGGAGGCCCGGCATGAAGGCATCCCGGGTGGTGGCATCGTGGCGCAGGGTGAGGGTCTGGCCGTCCAGGCCGAAGATCACTTCCTGGTGGGCCACCAGGCCGGGCAGCCGGACGCTGTGGACGGGCACCCCCTGGACCGAAAGGCCCCGGGCCAGGGCCTGCTCGCCGCTGGCCGCCGCCTCCGCCCCGCCCGGCCCCCGGGCGGCCGCCACCCGCCGGGCCGTCTCCAGGGCAGTCCCCGAGGGGGCGTCCCGCTTCTGGCCGTGGTGGAGCTCAATGATCTCCACGGCCGGGAAGTAGCGGGCGGCTTCTTCGGCAAAGCGCATGAGGAGGACGGCCCCGATGGCAAAATTGGGCGCCACCACCAGCCCCAGGCCCCGCTCCCGGGCCAAGCCGGCCAGTTCTTCCAGGCGCCGGGGCTCGATCCCCGTCGTTCCCACCACCGCAGGCAGGCCCCGCCGGAGGGCGGCCTCCACGTGCTCCGGCGCCGCCTCGGCGGTGGAGAGCTCCACCAAGACGTGGGGGTTGGTCTGATCCAGGGCCTCTTCCAGGCTCCCCATCACCGGCACCCCCAGGGGCCCGCACCCGGCCACCAGCCCCACATCCTCCCCCACCCGGCGCCGGCCCACCCCGCCCACCACCGCCACATCCTGGGTCTCGCTGGCCGCCCGGACCAACGCCTGTCCCATCCGGCCGGTGACCCCGGCCACCACCACTCGGATGGTCACCCGCTCACCTCCAGCGTGCGGCGCCCCCGGCCCTCGCCAAACGGAAGCGGCTGGCGCCCGAGGGCCAGCCGCCGGAACCCGCCGGATCCCCGCCAGGGTGCCCGCGGGGCCGTACTTCGACACCCGCCGGGGGCGTCCTGCCGGAGTCTCAGCGGGGGTGGCTCTCCACCTCGCGCGCGCCCTGGCCGCGCAGGAGCTCCTCCACCTGCTGCTCCTCACCGTCTTCCACTTCGACGGTGCACAGGATCCCACCCTGGCGGACCTCGTTCTCGTACACATTCCCCCGCTCTTCAGGGATCCCCATATCCAAGAGGCCCCCTGCCACACCGCCGGCGGCCACCCCCGATAGGGTCGCGGCCAAAGGCCCAGCCGCCACCAGGGGCCCGATACCCGGGATGGCCAAGGCGCCCACCCCGGCCAGGAGGCCCGCGATCCCACCTAAGGTGCCGCCCCAGGTCATCCCTTCGGAGACGTCCATGTTCAAGCCCATGCCGTCCCCGCCCTGCTCCTGGTCGCCCTTGGCGACGATGGAGATCTCCTGCTCGGTGTACCCCTCCGCCTTGAGCTGGCGGACCGCCTGCTCCGCCTGCTCCTTCTCGTCGAACACGCCGATCACCGTTCTGGCCACCGTCTCTCCCCCTCCATCGATCTTCGCCCCGTAGTCTCTCCCGGAGGGGGAGGCGTATGCGGCTACCGCAGGACCCACCGCACGGGCGTGGCCGGCTCCTCCGCGGTGGCCAGGTCCACCACCATCAGATCCACCCCGATCTTGCGGATGCCCCGCCAGGGGATGCGGAGCTCCTTCCGCTGGAAGAGGCCCTGGCGGTAGGGGACGAGGATGGACTCCACCCGGCCCGTCTCCGTGTCGATGATCACATCCGACTCACTCACCACCCCCAGGCGGATCCCCTGGTCGATGTCGATGATCTCCTTCCCGGCCAGCTCGCTGTACCGCATCGGACCACCCCCGCCGGTGATGGGTATGCGGCCCACTCTCCCTCTAGAACCGGCGGCCGATGGTGAGGGTGAGCCGTTCGGGCCAGCCCCAGAGGGCGTCGTACCGGCCCCGGTCCCACCGGCCCACCGCGAGGGAGGCGAACCACCCCTGGGCCAGATCGGCGCCCGCCTCCACGAAGAGGGCGCGGTCCGGCTCCCGCTCGACCCGCGCCTTCCAGACAACCCGCCACCAGGGGGTCTCCCGCCGGCGGAGCTCCAGGCGGAGGGTCCCGCCATAGACCCGGTCCCACCCGATCCGTCCCTCCACCCCCGTCCGGCCCAGGCGGCTCCAGACCACCAGCCGGGCCGTCTCAGGCCCACCCCGCCAGGTCACCTCCCAGCGGCCGGACCGGCCCACCCCCAGCTCCAGCTGCTGGGTCGCCTCCAAACCGGCCCCACTGGCGACCCGCTTCCCCTCCAGGCCGGCGGACCAGGTGAGCCCGCCCCAGGTGAGCCGGCTGCGCAGCTCCCCTTCCCAGTGATGCCCCCCGCCGCCCAAGCGGGCGTGGAGGAACCGGTTCTCCCAGCGCCAGGGGCCGCTGCGGAGGCGGAGGTCGGTCCAGAAGCCGGCGGCGTCCGGGGGCAACCGCTGCTCCCGGGCCGCAAGGGAGCGGAAGCCCCCGTCGGTCTGGAAGAGGCCCCCTTCCAGCCGGAGCCGCTCGGAGGGGCGCCAGGGCAGGCTGCGGAGGCGGACCAGTCGCGCCCCCCGGGCCTGGACGGGGCCCAAGGGCCGTTGCTCCCAGCCCGCGGTCCGGGTGTGGACCAGCTGGAGCCCCACCTCGACGGGCCCCGCCTCCACGTACCCTTCAACGGAGGCCAGCTCCTGCAGGAGGCCCCGGTTGGCCGGGTTCGGAGGCTGGACCCCGCCCAAGAGCCCCGTCTCCAGGCGGAAGAGGGTGAGGGCGGTGCGGCCCCCGGACCACCACCCCTGGAGGCGGGCAGCGGCCAAATCGCCGTCGGGGCCGGGGTTGTCGATCTGGCGGACCCCTTGCAGGGTGAGGTCCCAGTGCCGGCTGGCCACCTCCAGGGTGAGCGCGGGTTGCTGGGGGTTCCGCCGGCCTCCTGAGATCAAGGCCAGGGGATCCCCGCTGGCCAGATGGGCTTGGTCGTAGAGGAGTTGGAGCTGGAGGGCCGGGGCGGTGAGGGCGAGCCGGCCTTCCGCGAGGCGGTCTTCCTCCGCCGGGCCCGGCCGCTCCACCACCAGGCGGGCGGCCGCCCCCCAGCCGGGCGGCGCCAGCGGACCCGCGGCCTCCCAGAGGAGGCGGTGGAGGGGCGGCCCAGGCCCATCCCACTCCCCCTCCCAGGCGGCCTGGCCCTCCCAGGACGCGGCCGCCCCGGGCCAGGGAGACCCCGCGAGGCACCCGAGGAGGAACAGGAACGGAACGGTCACGCTCCACGGAACGAAGGTGAGGCGGCGCGGAAGGATCAGAGGCCGCTGGAACACAGAACGTCGCCTCCGGCCATCCGGGCTGGCGCCCGGGGGAGGCGACTGGAAGGCCCCTGGCCCGGAGGCCAGGGGCTTAGCTTCAAGATACGGAAGGGCAGCCTCCCCGTCAAGAGGGGGGCGCGTAGTACCCGGGCCGGTCCGACTCCCCCCGGATGCGCCGGAAGTTCTCCAGGTTCTTGGCCCGGTACGCCTCAAAGAGCTCGTCCGGCCCGATGCCCACCTTCAGGCAGGTGGAGAGGAAGAAGTGGAGCAGGTCGACCAGCTCCTCGGTGAGCCGGCCCTTGTCCACGGGCTTGGGATCCTTCCACCACTTGAAGTTGACCTCATCGAGAATCTCGGCCAGCTCGCTCACCATGGCCAGCACTTCCTTCTGAACCCAGGTGGCCGGGTCGTAGGTGAGCTGCCGCCGCCGGGCCACCTCCTCGTCGAAGGCGGCCTGCATGCGGAAAAGCTCGTCCAACCGATCCAAAGGATTCCTCCTCCCATGGGGCGCGCCAGGATCGGCTCAGCGGCGCCGGCGGCGCCGCTGCCGGCCCTGACCGCTGCCCGCCACCCGCAGGGCCCAGCCCCGGGGCGGCGCCCCCGCCACGGCCACGCCCACCCGCTCGGGCCGGAACAGCTCCCGGGCCAGGCGCCGGACCTGGTCCAGGGTGACCCGCTGGAGCTCCTCCAGGTACTCCTCCTGATCGATCACCCGGCCCAGGAGGAGCTCTCCCTGGCCCAGCTGGAACATGCGGTTGACGCTGCCCTCGGAGCCCAAGAGGTACGCGCCCCGGAGCTGCTCCCGGGCCCGCTCCACCTCCGCCCGGTCCACCTCGCCCCGGGCGAGGCGGAGCACTTCCGCCTCCAGAAGGCCTTGGACCGCCTCCAAGTTGGGCGGGCGGCAGCCGGCGTAGAGGACGAAGACCCCCGTCTCCCGGAAGCTGGCGTGGTAGGCGTAGGTGGCGTAGACCAAGCCCCGCCGTTCCCGCAGCTCCTGGAAGAGGCGGGAGCTGGTCCCGCCGCCCACCAGGGTCTCCAGGATGGCTAAGGCGTACTGGTCGTCATGCTCCCGGGGGAGGCCGGGCACCCCCAGGCAGAGGTGGACCTGCTCCGTCTCCCGGCGCCGGATGACGGTGGTCGGCTCGGGCGCCACCTGGACCGGCTCAGGCAAGGTCCGGCAGGTGGGCGGCAGGCTGGCAAAGCGGGCCTCCACCTGGCGGCAGAGCCACCCATGATCCACCTGGCCCGCCGCGGCGACCACCAGGTTGTCCTTGGTGTAGCGTTCCGCGAGGTACCGGGCCAGCGCCTCCCGGGTGATCTGCCGGAGGCTTGCGGGCCGACCCAAGACGCTCCGGGTCAGGCTGTTGGCCCCCAGGGTGGCCTCCAGGATCAGATCCTGGACCAGCTCCTCCGCGTCGTCCTCGTACATGCTGATCTCGTCCAGGATCACCTGCTTCTCCATCTCGATGTGCTCGGGATCGAGAAGGGGCGCGGTGATCATCTGGGCCAGGATCTCCAGGGCCACCTCCAGCCGGTCGGCGGGGACCAGCGCGTGGTAGCAGGTCTCCTCCCGGGTGGTGAAGGCGTTGATCTCACCACCGGTGGCTTCGATCCGTTCCGCGATGGCTTGCGCGCTGAAGCGCTCCGTCCCCTTGAAGAGGAGGTGCTCCAGCAGGTGGCTGATCCCGGCTTCACTGGGCCGCTCGTGGCGGGACCCGGTGCCCACCCACACGCCGATGGCTGCCGAGCGGGCACCAGGCAGGGTCTGGCTCACCACCCGCAGCCCTGAAGGGAGGACCGTCCGCTGAACGCTCATGCCAAGCCCCTTTCGCCGGCAAGTGCCTTCATTATACGGCCTCCCCTGCCACCCATCAACCTGAACCGGCTCCTGACAGGATCCGCTGCCGGTGGCCTGGGGGAGGCTGGCCCAGCTTGGTGCCGTTGGCAGGGGAACCCAGGCCAGCCGGGCCTTTCCGGGAGGCCCGGACCAGCAGGCAGCGAAGGGGTGGGCAGACCTCGGCGATCGATCCGCCCATCCCAGCGACCCAGGAGGCTGCCATGTCGACCAACACCCTCTCCATGGCCATCATCGGAATCCTCGCCTTGGGCGGCCTGCTGGGCGGCCCCACCCCCTCGCCGGACGGGCCCACCCCCGGGGTGACGGCCCCCGCCCCCCAGGGGGAGGGGCCCGCAGCGGGCGAGACCCTCCTGGAGATCCGCACCGAGGAGGCCTGGGTCCGGGAGGCCCCAGGCGGCACCGGCCGGGTGGCCACCCTCTCCCAGGGGAGCCGGGTAACCCAGATCGGCCAGGCCGGCCCCTGGGTCCAGGTCCGCCTGGGCGATGGCCGGGAGGGGTGGGTCTCCAGCCTGGTGGTGGGCGCCCCCTCCCAGAGGCTCACCACCGGCAGCCAGGTGTGGGGGTACTACGTGGAGGACTGGGCCCTCTCATCCTGGTCCTCCTTCGCGGCCAACGCCGACCGGCTGACCGGGGTGGTGCCCTGGGCCTTCTCCCTGGACGGCAGCGGGAACATCCGCCTGGCCGACCAGCTGAGCGGGGCCCAGCTGGCCCAGGTCCTCCAGCACGCGGGCGCTGCGGGCCTCAAGACCCACCTGCTGGTTCAGAACTTCCGGGACGGTGCCTTCGATCGCACGGCGGTGCATCGGCTCCTCAACGACCCCCAAGCCCGCCGCCGGGCGGCCGACGGGCTGGTCCAGCAGGCCCGGAACTGGGGCGCGGCCGGCATCCACCTCGACTTGGAAAACGTCCCGCCGGAAGACCGGGGGGCCCTCACCACCTTCGTCCAGGAGCTGGCCGCCCGCCTTCACCAGGAGGGCCTGGAGCTCTCCATGGCCCTGCCGGGCAAGACCGCGGACCGGCCGAGCCACGCCTGGTCCGGCGCCTTCGACTACCCGGCCCTGGCGCCCCACCTGGACTGGGTGGTGCTCATGACCTACGACCAGCACTCCCGCACGGGCTCCCCCGGCCCCATCGCGGCCGCGCCCTGGGTGGAGGCGGTGGTCCAGTACGCGTTGGCGTCAGGCTTCAGCCCCGAGCGGGTCCTCCTGGGTCTGGCCGGGTACGGGTACGACTGGCCCCGGGAGGGGACGGCCCGCTCCCTCACCCACCCCCAGGTGATGGCCCTCTTTGAGGAGCAGCGGCGCCTCACCCCTGGGCTCACCCTCCGCTGGGACGGGACGGCCAAGAGCCCCTACTTCCACTATGGCTCGGGCAACCAGGTCTGGTTCGAGAACCGGGAGAGCCACGGGGCCAAGCTCCAGATCGCGAGCCGGTACGGCCTGGCGGGCGTCGCCCTCTGGCGGCTGGGCCAGGAGGACCCGGACAGCTGGACCCTGCTGGCTGACGGGTAGCCCCCAGACGCCCGGTTGCCGCGGAAGCCCAGTGCCGTACAGGCCCTGTGCGGGCCCGGGCTTCACCCTTTCCGGGCCTGGACCATGCAGGGGCTCAGGCTTCCGGGAGCTCCTGGCCGGCCAGGCCCGCCTCGATCAGCCGGCCCACAGGGACCACATCCATCCCTTTGGCCCGGATCGCCTCCAGAATCGGGGGGAGGGCCTCCAGGGTGGGTTGGGTGGGGTGCATGAGGATGATGGCGCCCGGCGCCAGCCGGGGCACCACCCGCTCCACGATCCGGCTGGGGCTGGGCCGTTGCCAGTCGATGGTGTCGATGGTCCACATGACGGTCCAGTAGCCCAACTCGCTCGCCACCCGGGCGATGCGCCCGTCCACCTCCCCGTAGGGGGGGGCGAAGAGCCGAGGCTGCTCACCCACCAGGGCGAAGAGGAGTTCCTCGTTCCGCTGGATCATCTGGCGCAAGGCCTGGTCCGAGAGGGCCTTAGGGTGATCGTGGGTGAAGCCGTGGTTGCCCACCTCGTGGCCCTGGGCCGCCATGGCCCGGACCAGCTCCGGCGCCCGGTTGGCCCACCGGCCCGTGGGGAAGAAGGTGACCTGGATGCCCTCCCGCTCGAAGAGGGCCAGCATGGCCGGCAAGACCTCATCGCCCCAGTCCACGTTGACCGCGAAGGCGACCCAAGGCTTCTGGGTGGGGACCCGGTAGACGGGCGCCTCCCGGCGTAAGGCGTCGGCCGGGGCCAGCACCCGGAGGCTGCCGGGCGCCTGCGCCGCCCCGTACCAGGCGGCCGCCACCACCAGGAGGGCCGCCGCGAGGAGGACCCCGTCCACCAGCCGATCCAGGCGGATCACCCAGATGGGAACCCACCGCCCCCTCATGGGGTCCCCGCCTCCCCCGCATCTTTGGGACGGGCTGGGTCAGATCCCGCTGGAAGCGGCCGTTGGACCCCCGAGTGGCTGTCGATGGTGTAGTTCTGCCGGTGGATCAGCTCGCCCACGGGCACGATCCGGTAGCCCCGCCCCTGGATCTCGGGGATCAGCCGCTCCACCGCTTCGGGGGTGTGCTTGCCGGCATTGTGGAAGAGGACGATTTCCCCCGGCCCCAGGCCTTTCAAGACCCGCTCCACCATCGCGTCCGCGGAGAGGTCCTTCCAGTCCAGCGAGTCGATGGACCACTGGACGGTGTAGAGCCCCATCTCCTCAGCCACCTGGATCAGGCGATCGTTGTACTCCCCGAAGGGCGGCCGGAAGAGGGTGGGCTTGGTGCCGATCAGCCGCTGGATCAGCTGGCCGTTCCGCTCCAGGTCCTGGCGGATCTGGTACTCGCTCATGGAGGCCATGTGGCCGTGGGCGTAGCTGTGGTTGCCGATCTCGTGGCCGGCCTCCGCGATCTTGCGCACGTATTCGGGGTACTCCTCCACCCAGTTGCCGGCCAGGAAGAAGGTGGTCTTCACCCCGTAGCGGGCCAGGATCTCCAGCAGGCGGTCGGTGTTCTCCGTGCCCCAGGTGGCGTCGAAAGAGAAGGCGATCCAGGGCTCCTGCCGCTCCACCTTGTAGATGGGCACCCGGCGGGCCAGCAGGAGCCGGCTGGTGGCGGTCCAGACCGGCTCCGCCGTCCAGTGGACCAGGGTGGAGACGGCCACCACCAGGACCACCAGCCCCAAGAGAAGCCACCGCCCCCGCACGATGACCACCATGGGCCTCCCCCCCGTCCGGCTCTCGCGTGGAACCTATTCGGGGGCTGGCGGCCCTAGAAGCGGGTGCCTCTACCGGGTGAAGACGTGGTTGCCGATCTGGCGCACCACGGGCCGGCTGGCCCAGAAGGAGGGGTTCCGGGTGAGGCGGGGGTTGTAGAAAAAGAGCGCGCCCATGCTGGGGTCGTGGCCCGCCAGGGCCAGGTCCACCGCCCGCTGGATGTTCTCCGGAATGGGCATGGTGGGATCGTAGGCCCGCTCGGCGACGGGCTGGAACTGCCCCCGCTGGAAGATGACCTCCCGGATGGTGTTGGGGAAGTCGGGGTGGCGCACCCGGTTGAGGACCACCGCGGCCACTGCCACCTGGCCCTCAAAGGGCTCGCCCCGGGCTTCCCAGTAGGTGATCCAGCCCAAGAGGTGCCGCTCGGCCGGGGTCGCCCGGTAGGCGCCCTGGGAGGGCCGTCCCACTTCGATGCGGACCGAGGCCTCACCGCCACCGCCGGTGACGGCCTGGAAGAGGATGAGGGCGAGCACCACCCACCACAGCTGGTCCAACTTCATCGGAACACGCCTCCATTCAGCCCTCACCCGATCCCTGCTCGGTGGCCAGGTGCCGCCGGACGGCCTGGGCCACCTGCCACCGGTCCCCCCGGAAGAAGGCCGCGGGAGGGAGGGAGTCCAGCACGAGGCGCCCGTACCGGCGCCGGGTCACCCGCCCGTCCAGGAGGACGACGGCCCCCCGGTCGTTCCGGTGGCGGATGAGGCGGCCGAATCCCTGCTTCAGGCGGAGGACCATCTCGGGCAGCTGGAAGGCCAGGAAAGGGTCCCGGCCCTCCTGGCGGAGCCGCTCCAGGCGGGCGGCCACCACCGGCTCGGTGGGCACCGCGAAGGGGAGGCGGGCGATCACCACCAGCTCCAGGGCTTGTCCGGGCAGGTCCACCCCCTCCCAGAAGCTGGCGGTAGCCAAGGCGACCGCCCCCGGCTCGGAGCGGAGCCGCTCCAGCAGCTGGGTCCGGGGAAGCTCCCCCTGCCGCATCACCGGCCGGTCGGCGGGGAGCCGTCCCTCCAACGCCTGCGCCACCGCCTCCAGCATCTGGTAGCTGGTGAAGAGGACCAGGGTGCCCCCCGTCACCGCCGGCACCACCAACTCCAGGCTCTCCGCGGCCGCTTCGGGGAAGGCGGGCCCGTCCGGCTCGGGCAGGTCCTCCACCACCGCCAGGAGGGCTTGGCGCCCGTAGTCGAAGGGCGAATCCAGGATGCTCTCCAGGAGCCGCCCGTCCTGACGGCACTCTTCCAAGCCCAACCGCTCCACCAGATACTGGAAGGCGCCGCCCACGGTGAGGGTGGCGGAGGTGGCCACCACCCCGCTCACCTGGTCGAAGAGGACCTGCTGGAGGATGGGCCCCACCTGCACGGGCGCGGAGCGAAGCTGCACACCGCCTCGAGAGCCTTCCACCCAGAAGACCTCCTGGGGCCCCTCGGCGCTGACGATGGCCTCCAGCTCCTCCGCCCGCCGGCGCAGGGCCAGGTCGACCCCCTCCAGCTCGGCCAGCACCGCCCGGCCCCGCTCCTCCCGACCCACGGCCGTCCCCTTCAGCTCCGCCCGCAGCCGGTCGAGCAAGTCCGCCAGACGGGTCCAGGCCAGGGCCGCCTCTCCGGCCAGCTGTTCAATGGCCTCGGGGAGGGTGCCTGGCGCCAGGATCCGGGGCCCCTCCGGGGGCGCCCACCGGCCCAGCCCGTCGAAGAAGGCCGCCGCCCGCTCCCCGGCCTGGCGCACCGCCGGCAGGACGTGCCAGTCCACCAGCTCCAGGAGGGCCGGGGCCTGCTCGTCGGCCTCGCCGGCGAGGGCCCGGGCGGCCACCAGGAGCCCGCCCTCCTTCCCCCGGCGCCGGTAGAGCCGGCGGAGGAGCCGCTCCACCCCCCGGCGGGTCAGCTGGCGGCCCAGGTGGTCCGTCGCCGTCTCCTCCAGGTGGTGGGCTTCATCCAGGATGACCACCCGGTAGGGGAGGAGGACCGCCCGGTCCGACCCCCAGCCCACCGCCTGCCGGACCACCGCGTCGGCCAGGAGCAGGTGGTGGTTGACCACCAGAAGCTGGGCCCCCTCCATCTGCCGCCGGGCCTGGAAAAAGAAGCAGCGCTGGAAGAAGGGGCAATCGGCCCGGAGGCACCCGTCGGGGTCGGCCGCCACCTCCTCCCACACCTCCGCGGAGGGCTCAAAGGGCAGGTCTGACCGGCTCCCCTCAGCCGTCTCATCGGCCCAGCGGGCCAGAGCCTCCAGCGCCTCCCGGATGCTCTCATCCCCTTCGCCGGGCAGGTGGCGGAGGCGCTCCAAACGCAAGAGGCAAAGGTAGTTGGCCCAGCCCTTCACCAGGGCGTAGCGGAAGGGAAAGGGGAGCACCTGGGCGAGAAAGGGCAGGTCCTGCCGGACCAGCTGCTCCTGGAGGGGGATGGTCTGGGTGGAGACGACCACCCGCTCCCCGGTGGCGTGGGCGTAGAAGAGGGCGGGCACCAGGTAGGCGAAGGACTTGCCTGTCCCCGTCCCCGCCTCGATGAGGGCGACGGCGGCCGGGGGCTCCGCCGCCCCGTCGAGCACGGCGGCCACTTGGGCGGCCATGCGGGCCTGCTCGGGGCGCCACTCGTAGTGGGGGAGGGCGCGGGCCAGGGGGCCATTGGCCCGGAAAAACCCTTCAACCTCCCGTACCCACCCCACCGGCCGCCCTCCTCGGTTCTCCTCCCCCGTTCAATTCGCCGTACTGCCTCCCTCCCCTCTTGGCTCGGGCTCCAGCCGGCCCAGATGATCCAACCAGTTGAGGAAGGAGCTCCCAGCGATCCGGCGGGAGAGGGACCGGTGCTCCGCCTCCAGGTGGAGCCAGGCCAGCCCGACCAGGGCGCCGAGGATCCCGGCGGGCGGCAGGGCGGCCACCAGACTCCAGCCGGCCAGGGCCCCCAGGGCGTTGGCCCCCGCATCCCCCAGAACCCCCTCCTCCCTCAGATCCCACCCCATCAGGGCCAGAGCTGCGGCCAGGCCGGGGAGGGCCGGCAGGCTCGCCCCTCCATCGGCCAGGAAGGCGACGCCCAACAGGACCAGGCTCCCCTTGAAGGCCCGGCCGGGCCGCAGGTCCAGGAGGTTGACGGTGTTCACCGTGAGGGCGACGAGGGTGGCGCCCGCGAGCCACCCCCACCCCTGGGGCAGCCCCTTGGGCGGGGCCGCGAGCCCCACCAGCAGAGCGCCGCTCCCCAGGAGGAGAAGCTTCAGGGCCCCGGTGGTCAGCTCTCCCTGGAGGAGCGCGCCGCCATGGCCCCGCAGGCCCCGGCGGCTCCCGTCGCCCAGGAGATCATCCACCCAGCCCACCAGACCCGCCCAGAAAAGCCATGCGGCGAGGACGGCCAGCCTCCCCGGCTCACCCAGCCCCGCCTCCCCCACCCCGCGGGCTGCCCTGGCGGCGGCCGCCGCTAGGGCGGCCCCCGCGGCCACCCCGCCGCCGGCGGCCAGAATCCAGGCCAGACCCAACCCCCACGGCACCCAGGCGCCCCGGTAGTTGGTCACCCCGATGTGGCGCCGCCGGCACCAGAGGAGGAGGGGGCGGGCCAGGACCCGGGCCAACACCCACGCGCCCCCGGCCAGAACGATCCAGAGTCCCCACCCGAGCCCGCCCGCTCCCAGGCTCAGCGCCCTCCCCTCCAGCGGCGGGCCAGGGCCCGGGTGATGGCCATCCACTGGCGGCCCCGGTGGAGGAAGCCAGCCAGGTCCCGGCCCGTCACCCGGTGGTGGAGGGGGATGGGAAGCTCCACCACCCGGCCCCCCGCCCGCAGGCAGTCGATGGTCATGCCCACCTCCGCCCCGAACCCCTCCTCCAGGGGGCCGATGGCCTCGAGCACCGCCCGCCGGATGGCCCGCTGGCCCGAGAGGGGCGCCTGAGCGCGAAAGCCGGTCAGCTTCTGGATGCCCCAGCGGGCCGTCCGGGTGGCCAGCCCCAAGCCCCCGCCCCCCGCCCGGAAGGCGGCGATGGCCAGGTCCGCCTCCCCCGCCAGGACCGTCTCCACCAGAGGCCAGAGCCGCTCCGCGGTGGACCCCAGGTCCGCGTCGGCGAAGAGGATCACCTCCGCGTCCGTCGCCTGCCATCCCGCTTCCATGGCCGCCCCCTTCCCCCGGTGCTCGGCGAAGACGATGACCCGGGCCCGGGCGGCTCGGGCCACATGGCCCGTCCCATCGTGGGACGCGTCGTCCACCACCACCATCTCATCCAAGGGCAGGCGGGCCAGCGCGGCCAGGGTGGCGCTGATCCGGGCACTCTCGTTCCGGGCGGGGATGACCGCGGCCACCCGGGGGCGGCTGGGGGCCGGGCCGGATGCCGCCCTCACCGGAGTTGGGGCCCCTCCGGGGACCAGCCGAAGCGGCCCGGAAGCTGGGCAATCAAGCCCACGAGGACGAGGGCCAGGCCCGCGGGATGCTCGGTGGGCCCGACGGCCGCCCACCCGTCGGGCAAGGTGAGCTCCCGGTCGGGGAACCGGTCGGGAAGGAGAAGGAGCCGGTAGGCGGCCTCGGGGACCCGGGGGGGCAGAAGCTCACCGGCCAGGGCTTCCGCGGCGAGGCCCGGCCGGGCCAGGACCACCACCGCCTGGACGGGCTCCTCCACCCGGCCCCCCTCCCCCACGGCCATCACCTCGGCCCCGGCCCAGCGGAGGAGATCGGCCAGCTCCTGGGGCGGCCGGCCGCCCGGGGCGAAGAGAGCCACCCGCTGGTGGGCCAACCGGCCTTCGGCCAGGAGGGGCAGACCCCGCTCCACCAGGGCCCGCCAGTGCTCCATCTCCCGCACCAACTCCCGCTGGCGGGCCAAGAGGGCCTGTTCCGCCCGCCGGCTGGCGGTCAACTCCTGCTCGATCCGATCCAGGGCCGCCTGCTGGCGCTGGGTCCAGCCCTCATCGGCCCCCAAGCCCAACCCGATCACCATCCCCAAGGCCAGCGCCAGGAAGATGGCCCCCAGCGAGGCCAGGTGGGTTCGCCACTCCACCACGGCGACCGTCCCCCATCCTCACCATCCCGCCCACAGGCGGAGCTGGAGCCAGACCAGCCGGGCCGCCTCCCGCACCGGGGGCGCGAGGAGGGCCACCACCCCCAGGGGGAGGAGGCTCGCGGCCAGAAGCCCCACCCAGTAAGATGCCCGGGGCCGGGACCGGTAAAGCCGGCTCACCCCCCGGGCGTCCACCAGGATGGGCCCCACCTTGGTCCGGACCAGCAGGGTGCTGGCCATACCGCTCCGGCCCTTCTCCAGGAAGTCGATCAGGTTGGAGTGGGAGCCCACGACGACGATCAGCTCCGCCCCTTCCTGATACGCCAGCAGCATGGCCAGATCTTCGCTGGTGCCCACCATGGGGACCACGTGGGCCGTCCGGCCCGCGGCCAGCACCCGCTCCAGCCCGGGGGCCCGGCCGTCGGCATAGGCGTGGACCACCAGCTCCGCGCCGCAGCGGAGGGCCCGATCGGAGATGGAGTCGAAGTCGCCCACGATGAGATCGGGCGTGATCCCCTCCTCCAGGAGCGCGTCGGCCCCGCCGTCGACGGCCACCGTCACCGGGCGGACCTCCCCCAGGTAGGGGCGGATGGCCCGGAGGTCCTCCCGGAAGCCGCTTCCCCGGACCACCACCAGCACGTGGCGCCCTTTCAGGCGGGTCCGCAAGGGCGGGTGGGCCAGCGGCCGGAGGACCTGATCCCGCTCCCGGAGGGCATACTGTAAGGTATTTTCAATAAATTTGTGCAACTCTTCGTCCAAGCGGGCCTGCCCCTCATGCCACCGGGCCTCCAAAGCCTCCCGGGTGACGGGGACCCCTTGGAGCTGCCAGCCGGGCCCCAAGACGGTGGCCCCCTCCACCCGGATGGCATCCCCCTCCCGGAGGTGGGCCAGGAGCCCCGGGATCTGCTCCACCATGGGGATCCCCGCCTCCCAGAGGAGCCAGGGGCCTTGCGCGGGGAAGCGCCCGGTGAGGAAGGGGCTGGCGTTCAGCACCGCCGCGGGCCGGCGCTCCACCAGGCTCTCCGCGGCCAGGCGGTCCATGTCGGGGTGGTCCACCGCGGCGATCTCCCCCGGCTGGAGCCGCTCCACCAGCCGCTTGGTCACCGGGTCGGCCCGGGCCACCCCCTCCACCCCGGTCCGCAGCGGGCCGCCTCCCCGGGATGGCATCAGGCGCCCAGCCCCCGGCGGCGCCGGCTGGCCAAAGCCAGCTCGTCGGCCATGCGGGCGATGAAGGTGGAGTTGGTTGGCTTCCCCGTCCGGCTGTCGACGCCATAGGTGAAGAGGGCGTTCAGCCGGGGCAGGTTGCCCCGGGTCCAGGTGGCTTCGATGGCATGGCGGATGGCCCGCTCCACCTTGCCCGGCGTGCTGCCGAAGCGCCGCGCGACGGCCGGGTAGAGCCCCTTGGTGATCCGGGAGAGGAGCTCAGGCCGCTCGTTCACCAGGAGGATCGCCTCCCGCAGGTAGGCGTAGCCCTTGTAGTGGGCGGGCACGCCCAGCTCGTTCATCATGCGGGCCACCTCCTCTTCCAGGCGGGGATCCCGCAGGGACCTGGGCGGGTCGGTGGGGGCGTGGACCACCTCCCGCACCCGCTGGAGGAGGACGGCCATCTCCAAAGGTTTCATGCAGTAGTAGCGAGCGCCCAGGGTCATGGCCCGCACGATCAGCTCCTCCTGGCCGAAAGCGCTCACCACCAACACCCGCACCCGGTGGGCCGGCGGATTCTTCCGGAGGGCCTCCAGAACACCGAAACCGTCCAGATGGGGCATCACCAGGTCGAGGATCAAGACGTCGGGGAGCCACTCTGGGATCCGCGTCAGGGCGGTCCGCCCGTCGCCGACGGCCCCCACCCACTCCATGCCCGGCTCCCGGTCCACGGCCTGGTGGAGCAGGCGGATGAACTGAGGGTTGTCGTCGGCCACCATCACCCGGATCGCCACCGCAGGGCCTCCCTTCCCCTGGGACCTCTCAGGTCGCCATGTTCGGACGATCCCCGGCCAAGTTCGCCCTCACGCCACCCTCTTCCTCTCCTGGGCTTCCCGGGCCTGGGGCTCCCCCTCGGCCCAGGGGAGGGCCTGATCCAGGCCCGTCTCATAGACCATCCACTCGGCCAGAATCCCGAAGCCCCGCCGGGGCTGGTTGACAAAGACGTGGGTGACCGCCCCCACCAGGCGATCGTTCTGGATGATGGGGCTCCCCGACATGCCCTGGATGATCCCGTCGGTCCGGGCCAGGAGCCGGGGGTCGGTGATCTCCAATACCAGGCCCCGATCGCTGGGCGCCCGCTGGCTTCTCACCTCCAGGATCTCCACCTCGAAGGCCTGGACCGACTGGCCCTCCAAGACGGTCAGCATCTGCGCGGGACCCGGCCGCACCTCGTGGGCCAACGCGACGGGGATGGGGTGGTCAAAGAGCCCGTGGGGCGGCTCCCGGAGGAGCCGGCCGTAAATGCCGAAGGGGGTGTTCTTCTCGATGATCCCCAGGGGACCGCTGCCGTCCAGCACCCCCACCTTCTCGCCCGGGTCGCCGCTCAGGCTCCGGCGAAGCCCCTCCACGGGCGCCAGGACGATCCGCCCCTGGTGGAGGGTGACGGGCCGGTTGCGGGAGTCGGTCACCTGGTGGCCCAGGGCGGCGAAGACCTGCTCGCCCGGGTGGTAGAAGGTGAGGGTGCCCACCCCCGCGGTCGTCTCACGCAGGAGGATGCCGAGGAGGAACCGTTCCTGGCCCCCCTCCTCCACCCGCAGGGGCCGGACCCGCACCGAGAGCCGCTCGGAGCCCCGCTCCACCTCCAGCCGCACGGGCCGGCCCTGGCGCCCCGCCAGCTGGGTCCACCGCTCCACGTCCGCCGGGCGCTGGACGGGGTGGCCGTCGATGCTCAGGAGCCGGTCGCCCGCCCGCACCCCCGCCTCGGCGGCGGGGCTCCGGACGGACCCCTCCCCCGGCCGGGCGGGCAGGTCCACCGTCCGCTCGATGACGAGCCCGTCCATGGCGGCCAGAACGCCGATGGACTGGCCTCCGGGGACCACCTGCACCCGCGGAACCACCGAGACCTCCATGGTCCCCAGGGGAAGCCAGCCCAGGAGACGGAGCTCCAGCCGGCCATGACCCAACGCGTCACTCTGGAGCCGAAGGCCGCTGGCCGTGGAGGCCAGCCAGCCCCGGGCCTCAGGATCGACCCAACGGTAGAAGAAGCCCTCCCGGAGCAGGTAGGCTTGACCAGGAAAGAGCCGCAGGTGCGGCGGCGCCATGGCCAGACGGAGGAGACCAGGAAGGGTGAGGAGCAGGAGCACCACCAGGGCCACAGACAGGCTCCGCCCCAGCCGACGGAACGCCACGGGGATCCCCCTCGCGGGCGGCCTCCCAGCTTGCGCAGGTGCGGGAACACCCGCTAGCCTCTCCCCGCGGTGGGCTCAACCTGCTGGCGATTCGCTGGCGCTCTTGGTTGCCTGGGCCTCTGCCAGCATCTGGCGGGCGTGGGCCCGGGCCGCCTCTCCGGGCGCGCTGCCCAGCATCCGGACCAGCTCGTCCACCCGGGCGTCGCCCTCCAGCCGCTCCACCCGGACCCGGGTCCGCTCGCCTTCCACGGCTTTGGCGACCCGGTAATGGATTTGGGCCCGGGCGGCGATCTGGGGCAGGTGGGTGACGCAAAGGACCTGCCGGCTCTCGGCCAGCTCTTGGAGCCGCTGGCCCACGGCGAGGGCGGTCCGGCCGCCGATGCCCGCGTCGGCCTCGTCGAAGATGAGGGTGGGGGTCTGGTCGGCTTCGGCCAGGGCGGTCTTCAGCCCCAGGAGGATCCGCGACAGCTCGCCGCCCGAGGCAATCCGGTGCAGGGGCCGCATCCCCTCGCCGGGGTTGGGCTCGATGAGGAAGAGGGCCCGCTCCAAGCCGTGGGGGAAGGCCCGGACCCGCTGGCCTTCCACCTCCACCCCGTCCGCCGCCTCCTCCCGGGTGAGCTCCACGTGGAAGCGGCACCGCTCCATGGCCAGCTGGCTCAGCTCGGCCATGATCTGCTCCTCCAACCGCCGGGCCGCCTCCCGGCGCCGCTCGCCCAGCTCCTGGCCCCGCCGGGCCACCTCCTGGGCCCGCTCCTCCACCTCCGCCGCCAGCTCCACCAGGCTGCTCTCGAAGTTCTGCAGCTGCTCCAGGCGCTCTCGCGCCTGGGCGGCGTAGGCCAGGATCTCCCGAGTGCCGTCGCCGTACTTGCGGCTCAGGGTGCGGATGAGGTGGAGGCGGCTCTCCACCTGGTTGAGCCGCTCAGGGTCGGCCCGCAGGGTCTCCAGGTAGGCCCGGAGGGCGTGGGCCGCCTCGCTCGCCTGGGCCGCCGCCGACTCCACCAGAGCCAGGGGCTCCTTCAGGGTGGCGTCCGTCTGGCTGGCCTGGGTCAGCTCCCGGGCTGCGAGGGCCAGCTGGTCCGAAGCGGCGGCCTGCTCGCCCCCCGCGTAGAGGAGGCTGTAAGCGGTGGCCACCGCCTCCCGGAGCTGCTCCGCATGGGCCAGGCGACGCCGTTCCTCCTCCAGCTCCTCTTCCTCCCCCGCCTGCAGCCCGGCCGCCTCAATCTCCTCGAGCTGGAAGGCGAGCATCTCCATCTCCCGCACCCGGTCCCGCTCCGACTGGCGGAGGCGCTCCAAGCGCTCCGTGGTCTCCAGCCAGGCCTGGTAGGCCGCCTCATACGCTCGCCGGGCGGCCAGGAGCTGCGGGCCGCCGAACTGGTCCAGAAGCTCCAGCTGGCGGGCGGGGCTGGCCAGGGAGTGCTGGCTGTTCTGGGTTTGGAGCTCCACCAGGAGGGGGGCCACCCGTTGGAGGGAGGCCAGGGGGACCAGGTGGCCGTTGATCCGGCAGCGGTTGCTGGAGCGGCGGCTCAGGTCCCGCCGGATGACCAGCAGGTCCTCATCCTCCAAGAGCCCTTCCTCGGCCAGGAGGGCCCGCACGTGGGGCAGGTCCGAGAGGTCGAAGGCCGCCTCCAGGACCGCCTCGTCAGCCCCCTCCCGGATCAGGTCGGCCTGGGCCCGCTCGCCCAGAAGGAGGGTGATGCTGTCGATGAGGATGGACTTGCCCGCCCCCGTCTCACCGGTCAGGGCGCTCAAGCCCCGCTCGAAGGTCAGGTCAAGCCGCTCGATGAGGGCGACGTTCCGCAGGTGGAGTTCCAGGAGCACGCCACCGCCCCTCCTTTGCTCAGTGGACCATAACGGGGAGCCAGGGCCAGGGGCTAGCCGGTCCGGAGGGCTTCCAGCTTCTCCAGCAGGGCCGCCGCCTGAGACCAGGGAGCCGGCCGCCCGTCCGGGGAGGAGGCGGGTTCCGATGAGGTTGGACGTTCGGCGGCCACCAGGAGGACGGTGTCGTCGCCGGCGATGCTCCCCAGAAGCTCGGGCCACTCCAGGGCGTCGAGGGCGGCCGCCACGCTCTGGGCCGCGCCGGCGGTGGTTTTGACCAGCACCAGGTTGCCGCTCACATGGGTGGAGAGGACAAACTCGCGGAAGGCCAGCCGGGCCCGCTCCACCCGATCGGCGGACGGCTCCTGGCGGGCCAGGACGTACCGGTAGCCGCCGCCCGGCACCGGCTCCTTCACCAGGCCCAGCTCCTTGATGTCCCGGGAGATGGTCGCCTGGGTGACCTCGATGCCCTGCTGCCGGAGGAGCTCAGCCAGCTCCTCCTGGGTGCGGACGTCCCGTTCGCGGACAATCTGGAGGATCGCTGCCTGGCGCCTCCGTTTCACACCGTCCCACCTCCGCCAGGTACGAATTACAGTTCGGGGCGGAGGCGGCCCCCTCCTTCAGCCGGAGGCTGGACCGCCGCCCGGATCAGGGCCTCATCGGGCGGGGGGCAGGCTGAGCCGGCCGCCGGCCGCAGCCAGAGGAAGAACTCCCGATTCCCCGCCGGTCCCAGAAGGGGCGACGGGGTGAGCCCGTGGACGGCCAGACCCACCGTCCGGGCCGCCTCCCACACCTTCTCGATCACCTGGCGGTGGACCTGGGGGGAGCGGACCACGCCCCCCTTCCCCACCGCCTCCCGCCCCGCCTCAAACTGGGGTTTGACCAGGATGACCAGGTGGCCCTCAGGGCTCAGGAAGGTGAGGAGCCGGTCGAGGAAGAGGGTGACGGAGATGAAGGAGACATCCACCGTCACCAGGTCGACGGCCTCGGGGATGGCCTCCCGCTCCAGGTGGCGGATGTTGGTCCGCTCCAGCACCACCACCCGGGAATCCTGCCGGAGCTTCCAGGCCAGCTGGCCGTAGCCCACGTCCACCGCGTACACCCGGCGGGCCCCCCGCTGGAGGAGGCAGTCGGTGAACCCGCCGGTGGAGGCCCCCACGTCGAGGCAGGTCAGCCCGTCCACCCCGATGCCGAAGACCTCCAGGGCATGGTCCAGCTTTTCGCCGCCCCGGCTGACAAACCGGGGCGGCCGACCCGCCCAGACCAGCTGGGCCCCGTCGGGAACCCGGTAGCCGGGCACGCTCACCGTCCGCCCATCAACCTGGATCTCCCCGGCCAGGATCGCCCTCCGAGCCTGCTCCCGGGAGGGAAAGAGGCCCGCCTCCACCAGGCGGAGATCCAGCCGCTGCCCGCCCTTCACGAGGGGGTCTGCCCGGCCTCCCGCCGCCAGGCCGGAGGGCTGACCACCTTGACCAGTTGCCGGGCCGCCGCGGCGATCCCCTCCGCCGACAGCCCCTGCTGCTCCCGGAGGCGCTCCTGGGTGCCGTGCTCCACGAAGCGGTCGGCCACCCCCAGGCGGGCCACCCGGGCGGGCACCTGGTGATCGGCCAGGAGCTCCAGCACCGCGCTCCCCAGGCCGCCCATG
The DNA here is from genome assembly GCF_047459355.1 of Limnochorda sp. Taxonomy (NCBI): domain Bacteria; kingdom Bacillati; phylum Bacillota; class Limnochordia; order Limnochordales; family Limnochordaceae; genus Limnochorda; species Limnochorda sp. The sequence continues at coordinate 28,114 of NZ_VSCV01000007.1, forward strand.
CGGACCCCATCCTCCACGGTGACCACCCGCCCCGTCCGGCGGGCCAGGGCCAGGATCTGCTCCTCATCCAAGGGCTTGACGAACCGCACGTTGAGAACGGCCGCCTGCACCCCTTCGGCCGCCAGGGCCTCGGCCGCCTCCAGGGCCGGCCAAACCAGAGGCCCCAGGGCGAGGATGGCCACGTCCGCCCCCGGCCGGAGCAGCTCCGCCTTGCCCACGGGCAGCGGCTCGGCCACCCGTTCCAGATCGAGCACCCTCCCCTGGGGCAGGGGGCAGCTCCCCTTGGGGTAGCGGATAGCGGCGGGGCCCTCGAGCTGGAGGGCGGTGGCCAGCATGGCCTGGAGCTCCGGGCCGTCCTTGGGGGCCATCACCGTCAGGTTGGGGATGCAGCGCAGGAAGGCCACATCGAAGACGCCGTGGTGGGTCGGCCCGTCCTCCCCCACCAGGCCCGCCCGGTCCAGGGCGAAGGTGACGGGCAGGTTTTGGATGCAGACGTCGTGGATCACCTGATCGTACGCCCGCTGGAGGAAGGTGGAGTAGATGGCCACCACCGGCCGGAGGCCCGCGGTGCTCATGCCGGCGGCCATGGTGACCGCGTGCTGCTCCGCGATGCCCACGTCAAAGAACCGGTCGGGGAAGGCCTTCTGGAACGCGCTCAAGCCCGTGCCGTCGGGCATGGCGGCGGTGATGGCCACCACCCGGGGGTCCCGCCGGGCGAGGGCAACCAGGCTGGAAGCGAAGACCTTGGAGAAGGAGGGGGGTTTGGGCCGCTCGACGGTGGCCGCCGGCTCCACCTTCTCCGCCTTCCAGTAGGGGGTGAAGGGCCCCAGGCCGTGGTAGGCCGCGGGGTTCTCCTCCGCCGGGCGGTAGCCCTTCCCCTTCTGGGTGACCACGTGGATGAGCACGGGGCCCCCGTGGGCGATGGCATCCCGCAGGGTGGTCTGGAGGGTGGCGATGTCGTGGCCGTCCAGGGGCCCGTAGTAGCTGAAGCCCAGCTCCTCGAAGAGGGTCCCGGGCAAGAGGAGGTGCTTCAGGCTCTCCTTCATGCGCCCACCCATGCGGAGCATGGTCTCGCCCACGGCGGGGATCTGGGCCAGCAGCCGCTCCACGTCCTCCTTGGCCCGGCGGGTGGTGGGCGCCAGCCGCAAGCGGGTGAGGTAGCGGGCGATGGCCCCCACGTTGGGCGCGATGGACATCTCGTTGTCGTTCAGGACCACCACCAGGTCGGTCCCCAGGGTCCCGGCGTTGTTGAGGGCTTCGTACGCCATGCCGCCCGTGAGGGCCCCATCCCCCACCACGGCCACCACCGCGTAGGTCTCCCCCAGGGCGTCCCGGGCCAGGGCCATCCCCAGCGCGGCGGAGACGGCGGTGCTGGCGTGCCCCGCCCCGAAGGGATCGTGGGGGCTCTCACTCCGCCGGGTGAAGCCGCTCAGGCCCCCCTCCTGCCGGAGGGTGCGGAAGCGCTCCCGGCGGCCCGTCACCAGCTTGTGCACGTAGGCCTGGTGGCCCACATCCCAGACGATCCGGTCCCGGGGGCTCTCCAGGACGGTGTGGAGGGCCAAGGTGAGCTCCACCACGCCCAGGTTGGGGCCCAGGTGGCCTCCCGTCTGGGAGACGGTCTCCACCAGCTCCTCCCGAATCTCCGCCGCCAGCTGGTACAACTGGCTCAAGGACAGCTTCTTCAAGTCCGCCGGTCCGTCGATGGTCTCCAAGATGCGGCCCACGCGTCTCCCTCACTTTCTGCCTTGCCGGCTTTGACGCGTCACCCTCTTCTTCCTACCGTTCCTCCGCGATGAGGAGGCCACACGCTGGGAGCCCCGGCTCCAGCCCGTCAGCCGGCGGCTGAACCGGATCAGGCGCCCGGCCAGGAGGAGAATCCGCTCCCAGCGCCTGAGGGCGAACTCTTTCTCCGCCGCCTTGCCACCGATGGTGAGGGCGGCCACCAGGGCCACCAGGAGCGGGGTGAGGGGCAGCCGGGCGAGCTCTGGGTACCGCTGGGCCACCCCGTAGACGATGGTGGTGGCGATGGCGCCCGAGAGGGTCCCGGCCACATCGCCCACCACGTCCTGGGAGAAGGAAGAGACCTTGGCGGCGTTCCGGACGAGGCTGATGGCCTCCGCCGCGCCGGGCACCCGATCGGCGGCCATGGCGTGCAGGGGCGCCTCCCGGGAGGCGGACGCGGCCACCCCGAGCATGTCGAAGAGCACGCCCAGGGCGATCACCACCAGGAGGAGGACCACAGCCAAGGTCAGGTCGACCCGCTGCAGAACCTCATCGCTGACCGAGCTGAGAACCAAAGAGAGGAAGAAGGCACCCGCTCCAACGGTTAAGAAGCGGCGTAAGGCAGGAGGCAAGTGATCACCGACCCGAACAGACGTCATAAAAAAAGCTCGACGGGTGGCAGCACGCCGAGTAAACATTGTGGCTTAGGTCCAGCAGGTTTTCCCAACGGTCCTCCGCAGCGTCGCCGCCACGGCGGTTTCCCCTTTGCGACCGCTCTGCCGTGTCGCCACCAGCAGGGCTGGATTACCACTTAGTCCACACCGCAATCCTCGGCGTGCCTCCGAACGGAACAGCCTAGAGGTTTTCCCCGACGGTTCCGGAACATCCTAGCCTCTCTTGCAAGTGGAGTTTCAAGCGGCACCGGTCGGGCCTCCTTGGCCTTCGGAGACCCGCCTGAACCCGCTCTCCCTCTCCACCCGCTCAAGGCAGGCTACACTGCACCCAGCACTCGGTGCCTCCCGGCCCCTCGTACCGACGATGCAGGTTCATCTCCCAAGCCGTAGTTCCCCATCCGCACAGGCTTCCGGTTCCCCACGATCTTGGGTCTCCGCGGAGCCAGGGTCAGGACCTGCATGCCCTTGCAGGCTGCCCCGCCTCCTTAACCCCCAGCCGCAACCCCGGACTGGGCGTCCAAGGCCACCACCAGGGACTTCATCGATGTGCCCTTTGACGGATTTTTAGGCCCGTCTTCAGATGCTCCGTGCCCGACTAGGATACTGCGCCACCCGTCGATGCACATTTCAATCCTAGAGTATTCTAGCATCTTGCCGACGGGCGGGTCAATGGCGCCCCCGAGGGCGGTTCTGCCAGGAGCCCGAGCCCCCGTCAGCGGACCCGGTGGATCACCCGCTCGGCCAGCCCCCGCAAGACCGCCGCGTCCAGCCCTTCCAGAAGGGTGAGGGCCTGGTCCAGCCGGTCCCGGGCCATCTGCCGGGCCGCCTCCACCCCGTAGAGGCGCGGATAGGTCAGCTTCTGCTGGGCCGCATCGGCCTGGACCGCCTTGCCCAGGAGCGCGGGGTCCCCCACCACGTCCAGCAGGTCGTCGACGATCTGGAAGACATGGCCCAGCTCCTGGCCGAACCGGCCCAAGGCCTCCACCTGCTCTTCGGTGCCGCCCCCGATCCGGGCGCCCAAGCGGAAGCACGCCCCGAAGAGGGCGCCCGTCTTGCCGTCGTGGATGGCCTGGAGCAGGCTCTCGCTGGGCTCCAGCTCCTCGGCGCGGATGTCCGCCTCCTGGCCGCCCACCAACCCCTGGCTGCCCGCGGCGACGGCCAGGTCCCGCACGCACGCCAGACTCACCGCCTCCGAGACCCCCGCCAGGGCCGGGAGGCGGCCCAGGAGCTCAAAAGCGAAGGTGAGGAGGGCATCCCCCACCAGGATGGCCGTCGCCTCACCGAAAGCCTTGTGGACGCTGGGCTGCCCCCGCCGCTGGTCGGCGTTGTCCATGGCCGGCAGGTCGTCGTGGACCAGGGAGTAGGCGTGGAGCACCTCCACCGCGGCCGCGGCCGGCAGGGCCTGGGCAGGCTCGCCCCCCACCGCGGCCGCGGCGGCCAAGACCGCCAGGGCCCGCAGCCGCTTGCCGCCGCCCAGGACCGCGTAGCGCATGCCCTCCTCCACCTGGCCCACCTGCCCCTGGCCCTGGGGCAGGAGCGCCTCCAGGGTCGCCTCTACCTGGGGCCGCCAGGTCGCCTCAAACTGCGCGAACGCTTCCACCGCCGTCACATGCCCGCCTCCGTTCCGCCCGGCCCCAGATCGAAGGGCTCGGCCGTCACCACCCCGTCCTGCTCCACCAACTGCTCCAGCCGGGCCTGGGCTCGATCGAGCCGGGCTTGGCAGATTCGGCTCATCCGGATCCCTTCTTCCAACAGCCGCAGGGATTCCTCCAAAGTGGCCTCACCGCCTTCCAGGGCGGCCACCGCCGCCTCCAGGCGCCGGTAGGCTTCCTCGAAGGAGAGCTCCTCCTCGGGAGTGGCCTCGGTGGTCTGCCGATCGGGCTCCTCCCCTGTCGCCTGAGCCGCCATCCTCTCGCCTCCTCACCCCTGGGCAGGCGGGCTCTGTGCTGCCCGCCCCCGGTCTCCAGCCCCGTCGGGCCGTGCCTGCTGGCCCACCACCCGGCAGGCCAAATCCCCATCCCTCACCCGGACCTGGATCAGGCTCCCCACGGGGGCCTGGGCCACCTGGCGGATCACCGTGCCGTCGGGCTGGGTGGCGATGGCGTACCCCCGGGCCAGAATGGCCAAGGGCGACAGGCTCTCCAGCCGGGCCGCCAGGTGGGCCAGAGCCATGGCCCGTTCCCGGAGGGCCCGCCGGAAGGCCGCCTCCAGCCGCTCCGTCGCCTCATCCACCCGTTGGCTGGCCTCCGCCAGCGGCCGCAAGGGCTGGCTGAGGGCCCAGGAGCGGGCCAGCCGTTCCACCCGCTCCCGCCGGCTGCGGAGCTGCTCCACCGCCCGCCGGACCAAGCGCGCCCGGAGGAGCTCCACCCGGTGGAGGAGCTCCACCGCCTCAGGCGCCACCAGCTCCGCGGCCGCGGAAGGGGTGGCGGCCCGCACGTCCGCGGCGAAATCACAAAGGGTGACGTCGGTCTCGTGGCCGACCGCGGAGACGATGGGCACGGGGCAGCGGGCGACGGCCCGGACCACCCGCTCATCGTTGAAGGCCCACAAGTCCTCCAGGGAGCCGCCTCCCCGGCCGATGATCACCACATCCACCCCACCGAAGGCGATGAGCCGGTCGAGGGCGGCCACCAGGCTCTCGGGCGCCTGCTCCCCCTGGACCAGGGCGGGGCTGAGGAGGATGCGGACGCCCGGCAGGCGCCGCCGGAGGACCGTCACCATATCCCGCAGGGCGGCCCCCACCGGCGAGGTGACCAAGCCCACCGTGCGGGGCAGGGCGGGCAGCGGCCGTTTCCGGGCCGGGTCGAAGAGCCCCTCCCGCTCCAGCTGCTCTTTGAGCCGCTGGTACTCGGCGTAGAGCTGGCCCTCTCCCGCGGGCACCAGCGCCTCCGCGTAGAGCTGGTACTGGCCCCCCCGCTCGTAGACGCCGATGGACCCCAGGGCCAGCACATCCTGCCCATCCCGGGGCTGGAAGGTGAGCCGCCGGGCCTGGCTGCGGAACATGACGCCGCGGAGGGCGGCTTCGCTGTCTTTCAGGGTAAAGTAGAGGTGGCCCGAGGTGTGGAGCGTCACGTTGGAGAGCTCGCCCCGCACGGTCACCCGGCGCAAGGCCGGCTCACTCTCCAGGAGGATCTTCACCGTCCGGGTCAGCTGGGTGACCGTCCAGTACTGGCCTGTCCAGGCCGCGAGCCGGCCTGGGCCCGCGCCCTCCACGGAACCGCCTCCTTCCCCGTGCTTATGAAGGCTGGGAGGTGAAGGAGCCCTGGCCCTCCAGGTGCCGGGCGATCTGGCCCAGAATGCCGTTGACGAAGCGGGAGGAGTCCTTGTCGCCGTACTTCTTCGCCAGCTCCACCGCCTCGTTGATGGAGACGCTGCGGGGGATGTCGGGCCGGTGGAGGAGCTCAAAGACCGAGAGCCTGAGGATGTTCCGGTCGACGGTGGCCATCCGCTCCAGCCGCCACTCGGGCGAGAAGCTCTGGATGAGCTCATCGATCTCCTGGCGATGCTTCAAGACGCCCCCAACCAGCTCCCGCACGAAGCGGGCCCCGGCCTCCTCCAAGCCCACCAACTCCACGGCGTGCTGGACGGCCAGATCGGGCCGCGTGTGGCCCAAATCGATGCCGAAAAGGGCCTTCAGGGCCGCCTCCCGTGCTCGCCGACGCTCCAACCCCTGCTCCCCCGTTTCTCCCTCTCATCGGGCCGCCCCGCGCTCGGGGCGGTGCTCCTCCCGTCGTTCTCCGGCTCAGGTCCCTAGGGGTGGTCGCCCCACCAGAACCGGCGGATCACCCGCCGCACGCTGCCCCGGCGGTCCCGCTCAGCGCCCACCAGGTAGCCTAACACGCCGAAGGCCAGGATGACGAGGGTCCTCCAGAACCCATAGGTTACCAAGAGCCAGGCCAGAGCCAGGCCGGCCAGGGTTCCCACCACCCGCCCCCGGTAAGGGAGCAGAAGCTCGAGCAGCCGGATGAGCGGTCCCTCCATGAGCCGCCCTCCCTACTCGGTCCGGGGCCCGTCCCGGACCACCTGCTGGATGGCGACCCGGACCGCGGTCACATGGACGCCGAGCAGGCCCTTCACCTGGCTCTCCACCTGGCGCTGCACCGCCTCGCCCAGCTCGGGGATCGGCTGGTCGGGCAGGACCGTCAGGGCCAGGCGGACCTCCACCCCCGACTCCTTGGGCGTGATCCGGGCGCCCACGTCCTTCACCCCCGGCACCCCCCGGGCGGTCCGGACCACCAGGTCCTGCACCGCGTCCAGGGAGACGGCCACCTCACCCCACTCGGTCTCCGTCACCGCCGTGGCCCGGGGCCCGCCCGGCCGGGGCAGGACCAGCCACGCGACCAGGCCTCCCAGGAAGACCAGCAAGCCGCCCAGCCCTCCCGCCAGCCAGGGATGCCCCGCGCCCAGGGCCACCCAGCGGGCCAGGGTGACCGACGGATCCCAGCCGCCCGCCACGGCGAAGAGGGCAGCCGCCAAAGCCAAGCAGAGGAGCGTGAAGAGAAGAACGATCCCTCGTACCGCGGCCGACACCGCGCTCACCTCACCCGGGGCGGCTCCTCCTCCGGCTCCTCATCCGGGGCCTGGAAGTGGACGCCCTGAACGTGCACATTCACCTCGAGGACCTCAAGGCCCGTCATGGTCTCGATGGTCCGCTTCACATTCTCCTGGATCTGCCAGGCCACGTCGGGGATCCGCACCCCGTACTCCATGATCACGTACAGGTCGACCGCCGCTTGCTCCTCCCCGACCTCCACCTTGACGCCCTTGGTGAGGTTGCGGCGGCCGAGCATCTCGGCGATGCCCCCCACCACACCGCCGCTCATGCCGGCCACCCCCTTCACCTCGGTAGCCGCCAGCCCGGCGATGATGCTCACCACCTCGTTGGCGATCCGGGTCTCGCCCAGCTCGCTCTTCCGGCGGGTGGTCTCGGGCCGGTCCTCCCAGCCCTCCTCAGCCCCGCGGGGCAGCCGCTCCTCACTCTTACCCATGGCCACGACCTCCTTCGCCCGCCAAGCGGTCGAGGATGCGCTCTTCGATGAACCGGGTGGAGAGCCGCCCCGCCTCGAAGTGAGGATCGCTCATGATGAGCCGGAGCAGCTCCACGTTGGTGGCCACACCCTCGATCTCCAGCTCGTCCAACGCGGCGCGCATGCGGGCCACCGCTCCTGCCCGGTCGGCATCGCGCACGATCAGCTTCGCGAACATCGAATCGTAGAAGGGTGAGATGACGCTGCCCTGCTGGACAGCCGTATCCACCCGCACCCCCGGACCGCCGGGGAGATGGAACCGGGTGATCACCCCCGGCGAGGGCATGAAGTTGCGGGCGGGATCCTCCGCATTCAGGCGGACCTCGATCGCGTGGCCCCGGATGACCACGTCAGCCTGATCATACCCCAGGGGTTCCCCCTGGGCAATGCGGATCTGCTCCCGGACCAGGTCGATGCCCGTCACCTCTTCCGTCACCGGGTGCTCCACCTGGATCCGGGTGTTCATCTCCAAGAAGTAGAAGTTACCCTCTTCATCCAGGAGGAACTCGACGGTGCCCGCGTTCACATACCCGCAGGCCCGAACCCCCCGCAGGGCCGCCTCCCCCATCCGGGCCCGCAGCTCCGGGCTGACCGCGGGCGAGGGCGCCTCCTCCACCACCTTCTGGTGGCGGCGCTGCAGGGAGCACTCCCGCTCCCCCAGGTGGATGGCCGTCCCGTGCTGGTCGGCCAGCACCTGGATCTCCACGTGCCGGGGCCGCTCGATGAGCCGCTCCAGGTAGACCTCCCCTGAGCCGAAGGCGGCCTCCGCCTCCCGGCGGGCCTGGTGGTAGAGGCGCTGCAGCTCGTCGGGGGTGCGGGCCGCCCGCATCCCCCGCCCGCCCCCGCCGGCCGACGCCTTGATCAACACAGGGTAGCCGATCTCCTTGGCGACGGCCAGGGCCTGGGCCTCGGAGGTGACGGGCCCGTCGCTGCCGGGCAAGACGGGCACACCCGCCTGGCGCATGAACTCCCGGGCCTGGGCCTTGTCCCCCATCTGCTGGATGGCGGCCGGGGGCGGGCCAATGAAGACGATGCCGTGGCTCTCGCAGATCTCCGCGAAGTCGGCCCGCTCCGACAAGTAGCCGTACCCCGGGTGGATGGCGTCCACGCCCGTCAAGAGCGCGGCGCTGATGATGTTGGGGATGTTGAGGTAGCTCTGGGCGGAGGGGCCCGGCCCCACGCAGACCGCCTGGTCGGCCAGGCGGACGTGAAGCGCGTCCCGGTCAGCCTCTGAGTAGATGGCCACCGCCTCGATGTTCATCTGGTGAAGGGCTCGGATGATCCGGACCGCGATCTCGCCGCGGTTGGCCACCAAGACCTTGCGGAACTCCAAGGGCGTCTCTCCTTCTCTTCAGGGAAGGCTCAGAGCGGCTCCAAAACGAAGAGGGGCTGCCCGTACTCGACGGGCTGCGCGTTGGCCACGAGGATCTTCCGGACCCGCCCGCGTTGCTCGGCCTCGATCTCGTTCATCAGCTTCATGGCCTCGATGATGCAGAGAGGCTGGCCAGGCTCCACCGTATCGCCCACCTCCACGTAGGGCGGGGCGTCGGGCGCCGGGGCCCGGTAGAAGGTGCCCACCATGGGCGCGGTCACCACGATCTCGCCCGGCTGCGCGAGGCTTTCCTCCGCCGCCGGCTGGGCCCCCGCGGCGGGCGTTCCGCCGGTCTCGACGGACGGCTCGGCCACCAGCCCGTTAACCGGAGCGGGCCGGGGCCCCACCGCGCGCCGGATCCGCAGGTGGGTGCCGGCGGTCTGCAGTTCCAGCTCCTCCACATCGCTCTGGCCCAACACTTCGACCAGGGCCTTGATCGTCTCCAGATCCAACGGCGTGCTCCTTCCCAGCCCGGGTCCCCTTGGTAGCTTCCCCAGGAAACGGCTCTCCACCCAGGCCTGTCCGCTCACAGGAGTTCGCTCCCCATGGACGATCTCCTCTCCCGGCGGCCCCTTTCCCGCACCGCGCGAGGGGGCCCTCCCCGAAGGGAGGGCCCCGCTCTATTGGACCGAGCTGAGGCCGTCCATGAGGGTCACGGCCTGGAGGCCCACCCCGGCCACTTGGGCCACCAGCCCTCCCAGCCGGCTGGCCTGTTCGGCGGTCAGGACCTGGGAGAGGACCACCTCCACCCGGTCCGGGCCCAGGATGGCCACCGCGCCCTCGTACCCCTGGAGCCGGAGGAGGTTCTCGATGGCCAGCTCCTGCTCCAGCTGGTTCAGCTCCTGGAGGAGTACCAGCTGGGCCTCGGCCCGCCGGTCCTCGCTGGCCGTCGTGTCGTCCAGCACCTGCCGGAGGAGCTCCATCCGCTCCGAGCGGACCCGGGCCCGATCCAGCCGGAAGAGGTCGTACCCGTTCCCTGCGGGAAGGGGGGAGGCTGAAACCGGCTCGACCCGCCCGCCTGGTCCCGGGGCGGTCACGGGCACCGCCTCCTCGGCCACCGAGCGGGTGACGCCCCCGGATCCCGCCTCCCCGGGTCCCACCTCCCCGGGCCCAGCCCCCGAGGGCCGTGCCTCCGTCACCGGGGCCGCCGCCGGCACCGTCGCCGGCAACGCGGGGGCGGGCTCCGGCCCGCCGGGCCAGCGCTCCGCCACCCAGGCCCGCACCCCCTCCCAGGCGGCCCGGATCTCCTCGCCCGTCCAGGGAGGCCGGGTGAGATCGCCCAGGAACGCCCAGCTCCCCAAGCCCAACAGGATGGCCACGGTCAAGGTCAACCGCCAGGTCCGCCGTCCCACCACGATGAACCTCACCATCCTCTCTCGCCTCCTGCTCCCAAGGTCTACCGAGCGGGCACCACCTGCACCCGGTACTGGGGCAGGTGGAGCACGGTGGCCGCCGCCTCCGCCAGGACCCGCCGGACCCACGGATCGCCGCCCCCTTCGGCGGCCACCACCACCCCCGCGATGCGGGGCCACTCCCGGGCGATGGTGCGGGGGGCCCCGTCGGCCGTCACCCGATCCCGCACCGACTCGGTCACCCGCCGCTCCTGGCGGAGCCGGGTGCCGCCCTGGGCATCTCGCTCCTCGGTCTGGCTTTCATCCCGGGTCACGTCCATGGCCAGCTGGTCCCGGAAGCCCCGTTCCAGGGTGAGCATCACCCGGACCCGGCCGGCGCCCTGGATCTGGCCCAGGATCCCCTCCAGCTCCGCCGTCAGCTCCCGGACGAAGCGGAGGTCGGGATCGAGGGCCGAACCCGCCACCGCCGCCCGGGGCGGCTCCGAGGCCGGGGGAACCACCCCCCGGCCCCCCGCCAGGAGGGCGGCCCCCGCCACAGCCACCAGGCCCAGGATCAGCAGGCGCCGGCGCCCTTCGGGCCCCAAGCCGAACCGGTCGCCGCCGCCCTCCCCGCCGGTGAGGGGTCCGATCCACTGCCGCCACGACTCCCAGAGGGTCATCGTCGTCGCCTCCTCAGGGCCTCACCTGGATCCGCTCCAAGGGGATCTGGTAGAAGGCGGCCAGCACCGCCTGGACCGCGGGGGCGGCGGGAGCCGAGGCCGCCTCCGGCCCGGGCTCGGGGGCGTCGGCCGGTCCCACCTGGACGGCGGGCACGGTGACGGGGGCCACCGGCCCCTCTTCCCGGCGGCCCGCCCCGCCCCGGGAAGCCGCCGGGGGGACGCTCCACCCGGTCTCCGACACCCCTTCGCCCTCCACCCCCGACCCCAGGACCACCTCGATGGCCTCCACCCACCCCTCGGGCGAGAGACGGACCGCCACCTGCCGGGGCCGGACCCCCACCCGGAGCTCCACCAGGCGGCGGGCCTGAAGGGCCACCTGCTCCTCCGCCACCTGGTGGGCCCGGGCCTCCAGCGCCCCCGCCAGCCGGCGCCCCGCGGCGAGAGGACCTTCCTCCACCGCCGCCGGCAGAGTGAGGGCCGGAAGGCGCCACTGGGCGCTTCCCAGCTCCACCAGGGGGCGGAGGACAGCGATCACCAAGACCAGCCCCAGGATCACCCGGACGTAGGGCCGCATGGCCCCCTCCGGCAGGAGGAGCTCGCCCAGGACGAGGAGGAGCACCAGGCTGATGAAGACGTGGAGCCAGCTGACCAGAGCGGCCACGGGCCACCCTCCCTACCGGAGCATCACCGCCACGTTGCCCGCGCCCACCAGGGCCGTCACCGAGAGGAAGAACATGATCCCCACCGTCGCCAGGGAGACCATGGCCAGGGCCACACTGGCGCCGATCCCCTCCAGGGCCCCCACCAGCCGGTCGTCGCAGAGGGGCTGCATCAGAGCCGTCACCACCTTGTAGATGGCCAGGATGGCGACGATCTTCAGCACCGGCACCACCACCGCCAGCAAGAGGGCCAGCAACCCGAAGGCGCCCACCGCGCTCTTGACCAGCACCGACCCGCTCACCACCACCTCCACCGCATCGGCCATCATCCGCCCCACCACCGGGACAAAGTTGCCCGTGAAGAACTTGGCCGTCCGCAGGGCCACCCCGTCCACCGCGGGCCCGATCGCCCCCCGGACCGCCACCACCCCGATGAAGACGGTGAAGGCCAGCCCCAGCCCGACGGTCACCAGCTGGCGGGCCAGACCCGCCAACCGGGAGAGCGGGAAGCCTTGGGAGAACTGGGCGACCAGCCCCAGCACCGCCGAGATGATCAAGAGGGGCACGATCCAACGCTCCACGGCGACCGCCACGCCGGCGACGGTGGTCATCAGCAGGGGGTGGAAGAGGCCCGCGGAGGTGACGCCCCCTGCGGCCGCCACCAGGGTGGCCAGGAGGGGCAGCAGGGCGTACATGAGGCCGGTCATCTGCTCCACGCTGGCGTTGACCAGGGCGATCACCTCCCGGAAGCTCTGGAGGCCCAGGTAGGTCAGGGCCAGGAAGACCATGAGGAAGGCCATCTCATCCACCCGGCTCGCCCCGGCGGGGCCCAGCTGCTGCAGGACCGACCCGACCACCACCAGGATGAGGAGCTGGCCCAAGAGGCGGGCGTGAAAGACCACCTCCCGCATCAGGTAGGCGGCCAGCTCCCGGACCAGGCGGCCCCCATCCAGGGCGGGCCCCCCGGCCGCGACCACCTCCCGGAGGTCGAGGCTGGGCAGGAGCCGCCGCACGTCCGCGTCCAGCCCCTGAACCGCCCGCTCCAGCTGGGCCAGATCCAGCTCCTCCATGGGCCAGAACCCGTCCAGCTCCGCCGCCCCCTGCCCCCAGGCGTGGGGCGCCCCGGCCACCGCCAGGAGGATGAGGGCCAGCCCCAGCCAGGCGGCCCTAACGGGGCAAGAGCCGGAGGAGCGTCTCCAGCAGCGCGGTGAAGAGGGGAATGGCCAGAACAAGGATCAACACCTTCCCCGCCAGCTCGATCAGGGCCGCAATGGACCCTTCCCCCGCGTCCTTGCTCAGCTGGGCGCCGAAGGTGGCCAGGTAGGCCACCGCCACCGCCCGCAGCACCACGTCCAGGTAGTACCCCGAAAGCTCCGCCCGCCGCCCCAGCTCGCGGAAGAGGTCCACCAGCTGCCCCAAAGGCCCCAGCAGGAGCAGAAAGACCACCAGCACATAGGCCATGGAGAGCTCGAAGGCGATCTCGGGGTACTGCCGCCGGAGGAAGAGCATGACCACCGTCAGGGCCAGGCCCAGGCCCACGATGCGTGCGATCTCCCCCATGGCTACCACCAGCGGAAGACGCTCTCCACATCCTGGAAGAGCTGGGCGATGAGCCGGATGAGCCAGAGCAGCACAATGACCACCCCGGCCAGGCTGAGCATGTGCGCCTGCTCCTGGCGGCCCGCCTGGGAGAGGAAGATATTGAGGATAGTGATGAGGATGCCCAGCCCCGCGATCTGGTAGATGATGCTGATATCCATAGGGCGCTCCCCCGGCTCAGTAGAGGATGAGGACCACCAGCGCGCCGGCGCTGAAGCCCGCGAACCGCCAGAGACGGGCCTCCCTCTCCCAGCGCTCTTGGGCCTTGGCCCGATGCACGCCCAGCTGGTGGCGGGTCCGCTCCAGGAGGCGGGCCTGCTCCGCCCCATCCCAGCTCCCCAAGCGGTCGCCCAGGCGGGTGAGGGCCGCCCGATCCTCGGGGGTCAGGCCCATCCGGCGGCCCAGCTCCTCCACCCCCAGCCGCCACGCCTGGTCGGGAGGGCGGCAGGCGGGAGGCTCCACCTCCTGGGCCACCCGGAGCCAGAAGTGGTCCCAGGGGGCGCCCACCAGGGCGGCCACCTGCCGGCACGCCTCGGGCAGGGGCGTCCGCCCCGACCCGATCTCCCCCTCCAGGAGGAGCAGGCCGTGCTCCAGGCTCTCCAGGAGCCGGACCCGGCGGGCCAGGGCCCAGGCCAGGGTTTGACCGGCCCAGGTGGCGGCGAGGACGGCGAGACCCGCGCCCAGCTCGGCCAACACCGTTGATCTGGCCTCCTGTCTGTCCACCTTCGGGACTATACCTATTCGCCCCGACGGGGGTTATGCGGACAAGGGAGGACGGCGGCGATTTGCCCCGGGCGGGGCCGGCGGGCCAGCAGACAGACCGCGTCAAAGGCCTGCTGGGCCAGGAGGGGCCCCAAGCCGGGCCGGGCGGCCAGCTCCTCCAGGCTGCCGGCATGGGCGGTGGCGAGGACGATCACGCCCGCCTTCCGGGCCTCCAGGACGGCCCTGGCATCCTCGGACGAGCCGATCTCATCGGTGGCCACCACCTGGGGGTCCATGGTGCGGATGAGCTGCATCAGCCCTGCCACCTTGGGCGCGCCGTCCAGGACGTCGGTGCGGGGGCCGAGCCAGTGCCGGGGCACCCCGTGGTGGCAGGCGGCCAGCTCCGAGCGCTCGTCCACCACCCCCACCCGCAGGCCTTCCAGGCCGTGGGCGGCCACCCCTTCGCTGGCCAGACGAATCAGGTCCCGCAAGAGGGTGGTCTTGCCGGAGCCGGGCGGCCCGGCGAGGAGGAGGGAGGGAAAGGGCGGGAGGAGGCGCCGGGCGGCCAGCGCCTCCAAGAGGAAAAGCCCGGCGCCGGGCTGGGCCCGGGCCAGGCGCACGTTGACGGAGCCCACGTGGACCAGGCGGTACCCGCCGTCGTGGGCGATCACCTGGCCGGCCAGCCCCAGCCGGTGGCCGCCGGGCAAGGTGAGGAAACCGTGCTGCAGCTCCTGTTCCAGAGCGTAGAGGGAGCCCTGGGCCGCCCGCTGGAGGAGCTGGTGGGCCAGGTTCCCGTCGGGAACCCAGGCCTGGCTGGCCTCCGGGACCAGCCGGCCTGACGGGGCGAGGAAGCGGCTCACCCCCGGAAAGCAGAGTTCCACGGGCCGGCCCGCCCCCAGACGGATCTGGAGGAGGGGGCCCAGCTCAGGGATCTCATCCTGGGGCAGGCGCCGTTCCAGATCGGGCGGCAGGAGGGCCCGGAGGGACGGGGGCAGGAGCGGAGCCACGGCCATCCTCCTTACGGTGAGGCCTGAAGAAGGCGCACCTCGAAGGGGCGCCCGCGGACAACCCGCTCCAATCTATGCCCCGGCCGGGCCTCTTCGCGCGCCGGCCCGCACGCGAACAGCCCCTGCCCGGTCTGGCGGCCCGGGGACGACCTGAGCCTGACGGGGCTCCCGGCGCCAGGCGAGGCCGCCCGCCCCACCGGCGCCTAAGAGGGCTGGCCGTTCTCCCCGCCGGTTGAGAGGGTCACCGGCTCGCCGTAGGCGGGCCCCCGGTGGAGCACGTAGCCGCACTCGGGGCAGGTGACCTCGGCGGCGTCATCGTCCAGGAACTCGGCTTCCACCACCAGGGGCGTCTGGCAGTGGGGGCACTCGAGCTCAGCCATCTCCGCCTCATCGTACCCGTAGAGGTCCGCCTCCACCTCAAAGAGGTCGTCGTCCACCGCCTGGAGGTAGCCCGAGAGCTCCTCCAGCTCCCGGCGGACCCCGTCCACCTCGGTGTGGAGCGCCTCCAGCGCCTCCAGCACCGAGGTGAGCACCGCCTGCAGGCCCTCCTGGTCCCCGACCTGCCGGCCCTGGAGCATCCCTTTGGCGTACGCGATTCTCTGCCCGGCCTCCGACATGGATCGCCCTCCCCCCGTGGCGTCGGGGTTAATCTCTGCCGGAGGGGGCCGGGTCATACCAGGGAGCTCACGCCCGGGAGAGGTACTCGCCCGTCCGGGTGTCCACCCGGATCACGTCGCCGATCTCGACGAAGAGGGGCACCTGCAGCTCCAAGCCCGTCTCGGTGGTGGCCGGCTTGGTCCCGCCCGTGGCCGTGTCGCCCTTGAAGCCCGGCTCGGTGTGGGTCACCGTCAGCTCCACGACCGTGGGCAGCTCCACCCCGATGGGCTGGCCCTGGTAGAACTGAACGAGGATGTTCATGTTCTCCTTGAGGAAGCCCGTCGCCGTCCCCAACTGCTCGCTGGTAAGGGTGATCTGGTCGTAGCTTTCGGTATCCATGAAGACGTATTCGTTCCCGGTGCTGTAGAGGTACTGCATCTCCCGGGTCTCGACGATGGCCCGGTTCACCTTCTCCCCAGCCCGGAAGGTCCGCTCGAAGACCTGGCCCGTCTTCACGTTCTTCAGCTTGGTCCGCACGAAGGCGGCACCCTTGCCCGGCTTGACGTGGAGGAACTCGACGACGCTGTAAACCTCGCCGTCCACTTCAATGGTCAGCCCTGTGCGCAGATCGTTGACGGAGATCAAGCCGATTCTCCTTTCCCGCCCCTGAACTTACCCGATTTCCAGGAGCTCTTTCGACGACTGGGTGAGGATGCGGCACCCGTCCTCAGTCACCTGGACCAGGTCCTCGATGCGGACGCCGCCCCATCCCGGCAGGTAGACCCCCGGCTCCACCGAATGGACCATGCCCGCCTCCAGGGGCTGGGAGGGAGCGGTCCGGTTGAGGCGGGGCGGATCCTCATGGACCTCCAGCCCCACGCCGTGCCCCAACCCGTGGCCGAACTGGTCGCCGTAGCCGGCCGCCTCGATGACCGCCCGGGCCGCCTGGTCGACGGCCACCTGATCGGCCCCGGCCTTCACCGCCTGCAGGGCCGCCTCTTGCGCCCGGAGGACCAGCTCGTAGATCTCCCGGGCCCGGCCGTCGGCCTTGCCGATGACGACGGTCCGGGTGATGTCCGAGCAGTACCCGTCCACGATGCACCCGAAGTCGAGGACGACCAGCTGGCCCGCCTGCAGGACCGCATCGGTGGGCCGGGCATGGGGAAGGGCCCCCCGGGGACCGGCGGCCACAATCGGGTCGAAACTCACCCCGTCCGCTCCCTGCCGGCGCATGAAGAACTCCAGCTCCAGGGCCACCTCCCGCTCGGTGATGCCCGGCCGGAGCACCTGGAGGATCCGCTCGAAGGCGGCATCGGCCAGCCGGCACGCTTCCTGGATCCGGGCCAGCTCCTCGGGCTCCTTCACCGCCCGCAGGCGCTCCACCACGGGCCCGACGGGCTTCCAAGCCACCCCTTCAGCGGCCGCCTGCAAGGCCTCCAGCTGCTGGTAGGTGACGTGGGCCTTCTCAAAGCCCACCTCCCGCAGGTTGAGCTCGGCCAAGACCTGCTTCAAGGTCTCGCCGAACCGGTCGAAGCGGCGCACCTCGAAGGCGGGCGCCTGCTCCTTGGCCTGCTCCACGTAGCGGAAGTCCACCAGCAGGAGCTGCCGGTCGGCGGTGATGAGCACGTACCCGGCCGTGCCCCAGAAGCCGGTTAGGTACCGGCGGTTGTAGGGCGAGCCGACCAGCAAGGCGGGGACCCCTTCCTGGGCCAGGATCGCCCGGAGCCGTTGGAGCCTTCCTTCTGTCATAACCCTAGCCTCCTCCGATCCGAGGCCCCACGGGCCTCGCCGCCCGTAACCGTTCGCTGCCGGCCCGCCTGGCACCTTCTGGCAGGCTCACGCCCCCAACTGGGCCTGGCGGTCCAGGGCCTCGGCCAGCAGCGGCGGTGCCACCTCCACCCCCACCCGGGGCGCGCCGGGCGCCTCCAGGAGGACGAACCGGGCCTGACCCCGCCGGGCCTTCTTGTCCCGCCCCAGGGCCTGGAGGAGGGCCGGGCGGAGGCTGAGGTCGTGGAGCTCGGGGGCGTCCACGGGGAGGTCCAACCGCCGCAGGAGGCGGACCACCCGCCGGGTCCACTGGGGATCCAGGCCCATCACCCGCTCCGAGAGGAGGAGCGCGGTCACCAAGCCGATGGCCACCGCCTCCCCGTGGAGGTACCGCCCGTACCCGGTCACCTGCTCCAGGGCGTGTCCCACGGTGTGGCCCAGGTTAAGGATGGCCCGGAGGCCCGCCTCCCGGGGATCCCGGCTGACGGTGGCCGCCTTCAGCCGGATGGCGGTGGCGATGAAGGGCTCCCAGGCGCTCAAGCCCCCCTCCACCTGTTCCTCCAGCTCCCCCACGGGCTCGGGGCCGGCCAGGAGGAGGGCCTTCACCACCTCGGCCATGCCGGCGGCCAGCTCCCGGCGGGGGAGGGTCGGCAGGAGGGCCGGATCGGCCAGGACCAGGCTCGGGTGGTGGAAGGCGCCCACCAGGTTCTTCCCCTGGGGCAGGTTGACCCCCACCTTTCCCCCGACCGCCGCATCCACCTGGGCCAGCAGGGTGGTGGGCATGGCCACCCAGCGGACGCCCCGCAAGAAGGTGGCCGCTCCGAAGCCGGCGGTGTCGCCCACGACGCCCCCGCCGAAGGCGATCACCGTCCCCCGGCGGTCCAGCCCCGCCTCCAGGGCCGCCTCCCAGATGGCGGCCACCGCCGCCGGCTCCTTGGCCGCCTCCCCGTCACCCATCCAGTGCCAGCGAATGGTCCACCCTGTGGCGGCCAGGGCCTGATCGAGCCGGGATTGGTAGGCCCGGAGGGGGGCCTGGCTCACCACCAGGGCGGGGCCCTCCAAGCCCGCCTCCACCAAGCACTCCCCCGCCTCGTCCAGTAAGGTGGGCCGGAGGTGGACGCCGTATCCCGGCCCATGGGGGTCGGGCCGGACCACCGCCTGGGGCCGGCGGGACCACCAGGCGGCCAGCTCCCGGGCGATGGCCTCCACGGAGCGCTGGTCCACCGCAATCCGGTGGTCGGCCAGGGCGTAGGCGGGCCGGCGCTCTTCGTAGAGCCGGGCCAGCCCCGCCTCACCCAACCCCTCCACCAGGGGCCGCCCCGGGTGGCCGGCGATCCGCTGCCAGGCCTGCCCGAAGGGGAGGTCGAGCCAGACGGCCACGTCGGCCGGTCCCAGAAGCTGGCGGGCCTGGGGCTGGGTCCAGGCGCCGCCCCCCAGGGCGATCACCTGGCCCCCCCGGGCCAGCACCTCCGCCAGGGTCTCCATCTCCCAGCGGCGGAAGGCGGCCTCCCCTTCCTGGCGGAAGAGCTCGGGGATGGAGCGCCCGCTCCGCTGGACGATGGCCTCGTCCAGGTCGACGAAGGGCAGGCCCAGCTCCCGGGCGACCGCCCGTCCCACCGAGCTCTTCCCCGCCCCACTGAAACCCACCAGAAGCAGGTTGGCCGGCCGGAGGGCCAGCTGGCCCGGGGCGGCCAGCTGGGCCGGATCCAGGGCGCTCATCAGTACCCCTCCAAACGGGACCGGTAGGCGGCGAAGGCCGCCTCCATCTCCTGGACCGTGTCGCCGCCGAACTTCTCCACCCAGGCGACGGCCAGCTCCCAGGCGACCACCGCCTCCCCCACCACCGCGGCCGCGGGGAGCGCGCAGGTATCGCTCCGCTCGATGGCCGCCTCCACCGGTCCCTTCTCCTCCACATCCACCGACGGAAGGGGCCGGTAGAGGGTGGGGAGCGGCTTCATGGCCGCCCGGACCACCAGGGGCGCGCCGTTGGTCACGCCGCCTTCCATCCCCCCCGCCCGGTTGGTCGCCCGGTAGTACCCCCCGGCGGGGAAGTGTCCCGGCACGGGCGGAGGCTGGGGCCCTTCGGCCCCATCCCTGTAGTAGATGGGGTCGTGGACCCGGGAGCCAGGCAGGGCCGCGGACGCCCAACCATCGCCCACCTCCACCCCCTTGATGGCGGGGATGCTCATCAGGGCCCCGGCCAGCCGGCTGTCCAGGCGCCGGTCCCACTGGGCATAGCTTCCCAGACCCGGGGGGACCCCCTCCACCCGCACCTCAAAGAGCCCCCCGGCCGTCTCCCCCGCCGCCTTCAGCTCGTCGATCCGGGCCACCATCCGCTGGCTCGCCTCGGGATCGGCGCAGCGGACGGGGGAGCTCTCGGCCGCCTCCGCCAGCTCCGCCACCGACCGCTGGGCCAGCAGGTTCCGGTCGGCCTCCACACCCCCCAGCATGATCACATGGCCCACCAGGCGCAGGCCAAAGGCCTCCACCAGCAGCCGGGCCAAGGCTCCGGCGGCCACCCGCGCGGCCGTCTCCCGGGCGCTGGCCCGCTCCAGCACGTTCCGCAGGTCCCGGTGGCCGTACTTCATCCCCCCGGCCAGGTCCGCGTGGCCGGGGCGGGGCCGGGTGACCCGGCGGGGCACCTCCCGGCCTTCAGGCAGGGGATCGGGACCCATCACCTCGGCCCAGTTGGCAAAGTCGCGATTGGGGATCTCCAGCGCAATGGGGGTCCCCAAGGTGACCCCGTGGCGGATCCCCGAGAGGATCCGCACCCGATCCTGCTCGATCTTCTGGCGGCGCCCCCGGCCGTAGCCCTGCTGGCGGCGGAAGAGCTGGCGGTCAATGGCCTCCCGGTCCACCCGGAGGCCGGCAGGCATCCCGTCCACCACCACCACCAGGCTGGGCCCGTGGGACTCACCGGCCGTCAGGTAACGGAGCGGCACAGCCTCGCCCCCTTCCAAAGGGTGGTAGCCCCATTCCACGACCGCCCGCCCCCTTCCTTCGGGACGGGCGGTTCAGGAGGTGCGGAGCTGCCACGCGTCCCGGTCGATCCGGCCCTGCCAGAGGAGGAGCCGCATCACCAGCCGCTCCAACAGCCGCACCAAACGGGTGTGGGGGAGCTCCCGGCGGCTCACCGGGTTGACCAAGACGGTGACGAACCCTGACCGGCGGCCACCCAAGACATCGGTGAAGAGCTGGTCGCCCAGGATGGCCGTCTCGTGGGGCTGGGTGCCCAGGAGGCGGGCCGCCTCCCGGAAGCCCCGCCGGCGAGGCTTGCTGTAGCTTTCGATCCAGGGAATGCCCAGGCGTTGGGCCGTCAGCCGGACCCGGCGGGGCCGGCCGTTGGAGAGGATGCAGAGCCTCATCCCCGCCTCTTGGGCCCGGCGGAGCCAGTCCAGGACCGCCTCGGCCGGGTCGGTGCGGCCGTAGGCCACCAGGGTGTTGTCCAAGTCCAAGACCAGCCCGCGCACGCCCCGGCGCCGGAGCCGCTCCAGGTCGACGGCCGTCAGGCTGGGGTAGATCTCGTCGGGTGTGAGCAGATGGAGCACGGAGGCCCTCCTTCCCGTGCCCCAGTATAGCATGGCCTGTCCAGCGGGCGGATCCCCCGAGGGGGCGGTCGCCGCCCTGGCGGCGACCGGCGGGGCGCGGGCCCAGGGCGTTAGGTCCCTTGGGCCAGCTGGCGCTGGAGCTTGCCCAGGGCCCGCTTCTCGATGCGGGAGACGTAGGAGCGGGAGATGCCCAAACGGCGGGAGATCTCCCGTTGGGTATGGCGCAGGCCGTCCCTCAGCCCGTAGCGGAGCTCCAGCACCCGCCGTTCCCGGCTGGACAGGATCCCCAGCTTCTGGCGGAGCTGCTGGCTCTCCACCTGGGTCTCCACCCGTTCGGCCACCTCCGAACCGTCGCTCCCCAAAACGTCCATGAGGCTGATCTCGTTCCCTTCCTTGTCGGTGCCGATGGGGTCGAAGAGCATCACTTCGCCCCGGAGCTTCCGGGTGGCCCGCAGGTGCATGAGGATCTCGTTCTCGATGCACCGGGCGGCGTAGGTGGCCAGGCGGGTGTTCTTGGAGGGATCGTAGGTCTGGACGGCCTTGATCAGCCCGATGGTCCCGATGGAGATCAGGTCCTCGCTCTCTTCCCCGGTGTTCTCAAACTTCTTCACCAGGTGGGCCACCAGCCGCAGGTTGTGCTCGATCAGCCGGTTGCGGGCTTCCTCGCTGCCGGCACGCATCTCCTGGAGCAGCCGCTGCTCCTCCTCGGGCGACAGCGGCAAGGGGAAGGTGTGGTGGCCCGTCACGTACCCTGTCAGGGTCCCCAGACCGCCAAAGAACAAGGAGAGGATGGTGCTGACCGGTTCCATCCGCAGGTTCCCTCCACCTTGGCGCGCCGGCCCATCCCTGGCAGGCCGGACCGCTGAGCGTCTGACTCTACCCTATGAGGTGGAGGAAAGGGGGGTGCCTGGCCGCCGGGCCCGTCAGTACCCCAGCCGCTGGCGGGCCCGGACGTGCTGGTTGAAGGTCCGGCTGAAGACGTGGCCCCCCCGCCCGTCGGCCACAAAGTAGAGGTAGTCCACGTTGGCCGGCTGGAGGACCGCCTCCAGGGAGGCCCGGCCCGGGCTGGCAATGGGCCCCGGCGGCAGCCCCCGGTACCGGTAGGTGTTGTAGGGGGAGTCGATCCGGAGGTCCGCGTAGGTGAGGCGGACCCGGGGCTGCTCCATCACGTACTTGACGGTGGGGTCGGCCTGGAGGGGCATGTTCCGGGCCAGGCGGTTGAGGAAGACCGCGGCGATGAGCGGGCGCTCCTCGTCCAGAACCGCCTCCTTCTCCACGATGGAGGCCAAGGTGACCACCTGGTGGACGGTCATCCCCATGGCCTGGGCCCGCTGGGCCAGCTGCATCTCCTCGGCCACCTGGAGGAAGCGGTCCACCATGGTCCGGATGGCCAGGGCCTCGTCGCCCACGGCCAGCTGGTAGGTGTCGGGGAAGAGGTACCCTTCCAGGGACGGGGTGGGCCGGCTGCCCACCAAGGCAGTCAAGGGCGAGTTGGCGCCGTAGACCAGCCGCTCATCGGAGGCCAGCTCGATGAAGCGCTGGGCGCTGCCGATGCCCTCCACCTCCAGCCGGGCCCCGATCTCCCGGAGGTTGAACCCTTCTGGAATGAAGGCCCGGCGGGTGGCCACCCGCCCGGCGGCCAGCTGATCCAGCACCGCGGGGAGGGGCATGGCCGGATCGAGGAGGTAGTAGCCGGCCTTGAGGGAGTCGTCGATCCCCTCCACCCGGCTCAAGAGCTCGAAGAGCCGGCTGCTCCGGATGATGCCCTGCTCTTCCAGGAGGCGGCTGATCTCCCGGGAGGAGGCCCCTTCCGGAATCTGGACCAAGACGGCCGAGCTCTGGCTGGCCATGGGCATGGTGAGGCTGTGCACGATGAAGAGGGCCAGGGCGCCCAGGAGGCAGGCCCCCCAAAAGAGAAAGACCACCGCCCGGCCCACGCGGGCAGCGACGCTCCCCAGGTCGGTTCCCCGCACGCCTGCCAGCGGCCACGCCCCCCCTTGGTCGTGGCGCCCCACCGCTGTTCCAGCCCACCGCATCGGCATGAGCACGATCCCCCTGTCGGTGCGTTGCCCCTCGCCGAACATTAGAGGATGCTATTCGGGTCTCCCGGCGCCAAATCCTCTTGACGCCCCCCGTCCATGCCCGCCGGAGGGGCCGCCCCGGCCCTGCGCCGGGCCCGCTGGGCCTCAAGAAACCCCTGCAGGATCAAGACGGCCGCCGCTTGGTCCACCAGCTCCCGGCGCCGCTCCCGGCGCAAGCCCCCCTCCAGGAGGGCCTGTTCCGCTTGCCGGGTGGTCAAGCGCTCATCCCAGAAGACCAAGGGCAGGCCGAGGCTCGCCTCCAGGCGGGCGGCCAGCTTCTGGACCCGGGAGGCCTCGGGGCCCAGGCTCCCGTCGGTCCGGCGGGGCAGGCCGACCACCACCCCCACCACCCGGTGGCGGCGGGCCACCTCCCCCACCCGAGCCAGCCACCCTCCCGCCTGCCGGTCGATCACCCCCGCGCCCGAGGCGACCACCTGCAGGGGGTCACTCACGGCCAGGCCCACCCAGCGGCGCCCCACGTCCAGCCCCAAGAGGGGGCCCTCGGCCGGAACGGTCACCTTCAGGCCTCCTGATCCGACGACTCGAAGCGCTTCAGGTACTGCTCCACGATCTCCTCCAGGAGTTCATCCCGCTCCAGGGCGCGGATCTGCTTGCGCGCTTCCCGGTAGGTGGTGATGTAGGCCGGGTCCCCCGAGAGCAGGTAGCCCACCAGCTGTCCGGTGGGGTCGTAGCCCTTCTCCTTGAGCGCGGTGTAGACCAGGCGGAGGACATCTTCGGTCCGGGGCTGGCCCTCCAGGTCCACCCGGAACCGCATGGTCTCCCCGCTCATCTCCTCGTGCTCCCGCCGGGCCATGGACACCCCCCCTGCCGCCTACGGCTCCCCGGGGGTCGGACCATCCCCTGCCAGGCCGGCCGCGGCCCCCAGCTGAGCCTTCAGTGTCTCCTTGCCGACGGCCAGGGCCTGCTCCAGGCGCTCGGGCTGCCGGCCACCCGCCTCGGCCATGTCAGGCCGGCCGCCCCCGCCGCCGCCCACCTCCTTGGCGGCTGCCTGGACCACCCGCCCGGCGTGGAAGCCCTTGGCCACCAGGTCGGGGGTGGCCATGGCCACCAGCTGCACCCGGCCGTCCCGCTCGGTGCCCAGGAGGACCGCCGCGGAGCGGAGCCGTTCCCGCACCCGGTCGCCCATGGCCCGGAGCTGCTCCTTCCCCAGGCCGGGCAGGGACGCGACCACCACCGCCGCCCCGTTGACCCGCTCCGCCCGCTCCAGGAGCTGGTCGGCCAGGGAGGTGGCCTGCTGGTCCAGCATCTTCTGGAGTTTCCCTTGGAGCTCTTCCACCTGCGCGGCCAGCCGCTCCACCTGCTGGGGGACCTGATCGCGGGTGGTCCCCAGGAGGCGGGCCAGGCGGTCCCACCCCTCGTCCAACTCGGTCACCAGCTTGAGGGTCCCGTGCCCGGTGAGGGCCGTGATTCGGCGGACGCCCGCGGCCACGCTCCCCTCCTGGATGATCTTGAAGGGGCCCACCTGGGCCGAGGAGTGGACGTGGGTGCCGCCGCAGAGCTCCTTGGAGTACTCGCCGATGGCGACCACCCGCACCCGCTCGCCGTACTTCTCATCGAAGAGGGCGATGGCCCCCGCGGCGATGGCCTCCTCGTAGGCCATCTCCGTCGTGGTGACGGGCAGCGCCTGGAGGATCCGATGGTTCACCTCTTCCTCCAGCTCCCGCAGCTGGCCCCGATCCAGGCCCTGGAAGTGGGTGAAGTCAAAGCGGAGGTACTCGGGGTGGACCAGGGAGCCCGCCTGGTGCGCGTGCTGGCCCAAGGCGTCCCGCAGGGCTTGGTGGAGCAGGTGGGTGGCCGTGTGGTTCCGGGCCGTGTCCCAGCGGTGGTGGGCATCGACGGTGGCCAGAACCACCTCGTCCCGCCGGATCCGCCCCGAGCGGACCCGGCCCCGGTGGACCACCACGCCGGCGACGGGCCGCTGGACATCCTCCACCTCCACCTGGCCCCCAGGGCCCGTAAGGGTCCCCCGGTCCGGTACCTGGCCGCCGCTTTCCGCATAGAAGGGCGTCCGGTCCAGGACGATCTCCACCTGATCGCCCGCCCGGGCCTCGACCACGGGCTGGCCGTCGACCAAGAGCGCGAGGACCTGGGCCTCCTCCTCCAGGCGTTCATAGCCGGTGAAGCGGGTGGGGGGCACCTCCCGGGCCAGCTCCGCGTACCGCTCCACCCCCGGCTTGCCCATGTAGCCGGTGGCCTCCCGGGCGGCCCGGGCCCGGCTCCGCTGGAGCTCCATCTGCTGCTGGAAGCCGGCCTCGTCCACCTCCACCCCCCGGGCGGCGGCCAGCTCCTTGGTCAGCTCCACCGGGAAGCCGTAGGTGTCATAGAGCCGGAAGACCTGCTCGCCGTCCAAAACCTTGGTCCCCTGCGCCTCCACCCGGTTGAGGGCCTCCTCCAGGAGCTGGACCCCTTGGTCCAGGGTCTCCCCGAAGCGGCGCTCCTCCCAATCGATCACCTGCCGGATGTGCTCCTGCTGGGCAAGCAGCTCGGGGTAGCCCGCCTTCATCTGCTCCACCACCCGGCCGACCAAGGCGCCGAGGAAGGGCTCCTCCAGCCCCAAGAGCCGGCCGTGGAGGGCGGCCCGCCGGAGGAGCCGCCGGAGAACGTAGCCCCTTCCCTCGTTGCTGGGCAAGACCCCGTCGTAGACCAGGAAGACAATCCCCCGCAGGTGATCGGTGATCACCCGCAAGGAGACATCCTTTTCCGGATCCGCACCGTACCGGGTGCCGGCCAGCCGGGCCACCTCGTCCAGGATGGGCCGGACCAGATCCACCTCAAAGATGGAGCCCACACCCTGGAGAATGCTGGCCGCCCGCTCCAGGCCCATGCCTGTGTCGATCCCCTTCTGCTCCAAAGGCGTCAGCTGGCCCGCTTCATCCTGGTAGAACTGGATGAAGACCAGGTTCCAGATCTCCATGAAGCGCTCGCAGTCGCAGCCCGGGCGGCAGTCATCCCGCCCGCAGCCGAACTGGGGCCCCCGGTCGTAGTGGATCTCCGAGCAGGGCCCGCAGGGCCCCACCCCAATCTCCCAAAAGTTGTCCTCCTTGCCCAGGCGGACGATCCGTTCCCGGGGCAGGCCGATCTGCTCATGCCAAATCTGGAAGGCCTCGTCGTCGTCCAGGTAGATGGTGGCCCACAGCCGCTCCCGGGGCAGCTCCATCCGCTCGGTGACGAACTCCCACGCCCAGCGGATGGCCTCCTCCTTAAAGTAGTCGCCGAAGGAGAAGTTCCCCAGCATCTCAAAGAAGGTGGCGTGCCGGTCGGTGGAGCCCACGTTCTCGATGTCGCCGGTCCGGAGGCACCGCTGGTAGGTGGTCACCCGGCGGACGTCGGGCGTCTCCGTCCCCATGAAGTAGGGCTTGAACTGGACCATGCCCGCCGACGTGAGGAGGATGGTGGGGTCGTTCTTGGGCACCAGGGAGCTCCCCGGCTTGTGGGCATGGCCTTTGGACACGAAGAAGTCGATGAACGCTTGCCGTAGCTCGTCCGCGGTCCACCGGACCATGGGGCAACCTCCTTGCAGCCGCTCCGGGTACAGACAATGAAACCGCCGTGGCCTCCTCCCGTCGTGGCGTCCGGGCAGGCGCCGGATGGCGGTCGACTGAGGGTCAAAGATCATCCCTATGGTACCTTCTGACTTCAAAGGCTGTCAACCGCCAGCCGGAGACCGCTCAGAGAGCGGCCGATCTCCCAGACGACGGCCCCCACCGGCACCGCCAGGAAAAGCCCGGCCACCCCGGCCACCTGACCCCCGCCCAAGACCAAGAGCATGACGGCCAGGGGGTGGAGGCCCATGGTCCGGCCCAGGAGCCAGGGGGAGATGAGGCTCGCCTCCAGCTGGTGGATGGCCAGCATCCCCACCAGGGCCCACCCGGCCGTGGCCGGCCCTTCCTCCAAGGCCAGGAGCACCCCGGGGATCCCCCCGAGGAGGGGCCCGAAGTAGGGGATCACCTCGAAGATGCCGGCCACCAGGCCGGCGAAGAGGGCGAAGGGCACGTGGAGGAGGCGGAGGAGGAGGCCGGTGAGGCTCCCCACCACCACCGCCACCAAGAGCTGCCCCCGCACGAAGGAGCCCAGGAGGTGCCCCAGCCGGTCCAACAGGCGGCTCACCTCCCGGTGGGGCCCGGGCGGCAAGGGGTCCAGGACGGCCGCCCGGAACCGGGGCCCGTCTCGGAGCAGGTAGTAGGCAATGATGGGGCTCAGGGCCAGCTGGAGCGCGTGGCTCACCAGCCCCAGGAGCCACTCGTCCAAGCGGGTGGCGATCCGGACCACCCAGGCCCGGAGAGCCTCACCGACGCTGGCCGCGACCGCCGGCCAGGGCGGCCCGAAGCGCTCCAGCCGGGCGAGAAACCAGTCGATCTGCTCGGTGGCCGCCTGGCCCAAAGGCGAGATCCGCCCCAGAAACCGGTCCACCTCGTCCATCACCGTGGGCAAGACGGTGGCGAAGAGGGCCAAGCCGACCGCGCCCGCGGCGGCGAAGCCCAGGAGGATGGCCACCTGCCGGGGGACCGCCCGGCCCTCCAGGTACGCCACGAGGGGCTGGAGCAAGGCGGCCAAGAGGACCGCGACGCCGAAGGCGAGGAAGAGCCCCCGGAAGGCCCAAACAAAAAGCAGGCCTGCCAGGAGGATGCCGCCCAGCAGGCCCCAGCGCGGGCGCCCTCCCACCGAGCTTCAGCCGACCAGCTGCCGAAGCTGGGCGAGCCCCGCCCGCCCCGCGTCCACCGCTTTGGCCCAGCCCGAGGCCGCGCTCGCCGTGGCCCGGCCCACCCCCGACCGCCGGCGGACCCGGGCCCAGAGCCGCCCGGCCCGCCGGGACCGGGGCGGTTCTTGAGGCCGGGTCAGGTAGAGGGTGGCGGCCACGCCCAGGAGCATGCCCGCCATCATCCCCCGCATCGCACGCGAGAACACGTCGGTCCCCCCTTGCCAGCCACCGTCGGCACCGGGGCTGCCTCCCTAGTATGGAGCAAGGACGGACCCGCCACGCCCCCGCCGGCCGCCTAGACCTCGGAGGTTGCTGGCACCGGAGGGGTCTCGTGGCTGGCGGGCAGGGGCCGGGCGATCACCCCGCCGCCCAAGACCCGATCCTCCTGGTAGAAGACGATGGCCTGGCCCGGGGTGATGGCCCGCTGGGGTTCCCGGAAGCGGACCCTCGCCCGGTCGGCCGTCAGGGGCTCGATCAGGACCGGCGCCTCCGGCGCCCGGTAGCGGATCTTGGCCTGGGCCTCCACCGGCCCCTCCAGCCCTGGCACCGCCACCCAGTTGAGGGCCTCCACCTCCAAGGCGTGCCCGTACAGCTCCTCCCGAGTCCCCACCACCAGCCGGTTCCGGGCCGCGTCCACCTCCAGCACGTAAAGCGGCTCGCCCGCGGCGATCCCCAGGCCCTTCCGCTGGCCGACGGTGTACCGGATGGCCCCCTGGTGGGTCCCCAGCCGCTCCCCCTTCCGGTTGACGATGGGGCCCGGCCGGGCCGCTCCCGGCGCCCGCCGCTCCAAGAAGCCCTTCAGGTCCCGGTCGGGGATGAAGCAGATGTCCTGACTCTCCCCCTTGCTTGCCACGGGCAGCCCCCGCTCCCGGGCCATCGCCCGGACCTCCTCCTTGGTGTAGCCGCCCAGAGGGAAGAGAACGTGGGCCAGCTGCACCTGGGTCAGGCCGTAGAGCGCGTAGGTCTGATCCTTCGCCCCGTCAACCGCCTTCTTCAGGAGGTACCGGCCCCGCTGGGGGTCGTAGGCCACCTGCGCGTAGTGGCCGGTGGCCACGTACTGGGCGTCCAGCTCCCGGGCCTTCTCCAGCAGGGCGCCGAACTTCACCCGGTCATTGCACCAGATGCACGGGTTGGGGGTGCGGCCCCGGAGGTACTCCCGGGTGAAGGGGTCGATCACTTCCCGGGTGAAGAGGTCTTGGAAGTTGAGGACGTAGTAGGGTATGCCCAGGATTCTGGCCACCCGGCGGGCATCCTCCACGGCCGAGAGGGAGCAGCACCCCCCGTCATGGTGGATGGGCAGGTCTTTGGGCCAGAGCTGCATGGTCACCCCGATCACTTCGTATCCCTGCTCCAGAAGGAGCGCGGCGGCCACCGAGCTGTCCACGCCACCGCTCATGGCCGCCAACACCCGTGCGCCCATGGCTCCACCTTCTCTCCCAAGTCTGTCCCCCCAGCGCGCCCCCTCAGGCGAGGGACGCCCCGTGGACCTTCCGGAGCTGCGCCACCGTCCGGGGCAGGATCTCCAGCACCCGGGCCACCTCGGCCTCGGTGGTGGCCGTTCCCAGGCTCAGCCGGAGGCCGCTCCGGGCCAGCTCCACCGGCAACCCGCAGGCCAAGAGCACGGGGGAGGGCTCGAGGGAGCCCGACGTGCAGGCGGACCCGCTGGAGGCGGCCACCCCTTCCAGATCCAGCCGCATGAGGAGGGATTCGCCGTCGATGCCGCCTTCAAAGACGAAGCTGGCCAGCCCCGGCAGGCGCTGGGACGGGTGGCCCGTGAGGCGGGCGCCGGGGACCGCCTCCAACACCCCGGCAATGAGCCGGTCCCGGAGGACCTCCAGCCGGGAGGCCACTTGGGCCCGCTCCTGGACCGCCAGCTCCAAGGCCCGGGCGAGCCCCACCACGCCCGCCACGTTCTCCGTCCCCGCCCGGCGGCTCCGCTCCTGGCCCCCGCCGTGGATCAGCCGGGCCAGCTCCACCCCCTGGCGCACGTAGAGCACCCCGGCCCCTTTGGGTCCGCCGAACTTGTGGGCCGACAGGGTAAGGAGGTCGCACCCCAAGGCCCGCACATCCACGGGGAGCTGCCCCGCCGCCTGGACCGCGTCGGTGTGGAAGAAGGCGCCCGCGGCGTGGGCCAGGCGGGCCAGCTCGGCCACGGGCTGGAGGGTCCCCACCTCGTTGTTGGCCATCTGGATGGACACCAGGAGGGTCTCGTCGTCCAGGACCTGGGCCAGGGCTTCGGGCGCCACCCGGCCCGTCTCGTCCACGGGCAGCTCCGTCACCCGGAACCCCTGCTGGGCCAGGAACCGGGCCGTCTCCAGGACGGACGGGTGCTCCACCCGGGAGACCACCAGGTGGCGGCCCCGGTGGCGGTAGGCCCAAGCGATCCCCACCAGCGCGGTGGTGTTGGCCTCGGAGCCTCCGGAGGTGAAGAGGATTTCGCCCGGCTTGCAACCCAAGAGCCCGGCCACGGTGGCCCGGGCCCCGTCCAGGGCGTGCCGGGCCGCTTGCCCCTCGGCATGAAAACTGGAGGCGTTGCCGTACACCTGGGTGAGGTACGGCAGCATCGCCTCCAGAACCTCGTGCCGGAGGGGGGTCGTGGCGGCGTGGTCCATGTAGATCCGCACCGCACCCGCCCCTTTCAGGCCTGGCGGCCTAGATGGAGTAGACGTACCCCCCTGCCCGGGCCTGCAAGCGTTTGGTCTCCCGGACCAGGTCGGCCAGGCTGGTCTCGTCCAAGACCTCATTCATCTTGGCGGCCAGGCGCTGCCAGAGCACCTGGACGGCGCACCGGGTCACCTGGCTGCACGCGTCCAGGGAAGTGGGGTTGTGGACGCACTCCATGGGCGCCACCGGCCCCTCCAGCGCCCGGACGATGTCACCCACCGGCGTCTTCTCGGGAGGCTGGGCCAGCTCGTACCCGCCCTGGGCGCCCCGCACGCTCTGCACCAGCCCGGCCTTGCGCAAGATGGCCATCAACTGCTCCAGATACGGCTCAGAAATACCCTGCCGCCGGGCAATCACCTTCAAAGGAATGGGGCCCTCGCCGTACTCCATGGCCAGCTCCAGCATGGCCCGCACACCGTATTCGCCCTTGGTGGAAATCTTCATGGGCTCGCCTCCTCGCTCCAGCGCGGCCAGTTGGTCGGCCCGGCGCCCCGGATAATTCCATGTAAACAGGTCGGAATCGCCCACAGTATACCCCTTGCCCGGGGAGGTGTCAACGAAGGCGGCGAGCCCCCTGCTCGGGCCTCTGCTGCCGCCACGCCTCCAGGCGCCGGGCCAGCTCCCGCTCATACCCCTGGTCCGACGGCTCGTAGTAGCGCCGGCCGGCCAAGGCGCTGGGGAGGTACTCCTGGGGCACGTAGTGCCCGGGATAGTCATGGGGGTAGAGGTATCCCTCGCCGTGACCCAACCGCTTGGCCCCGGGATAGTGGGCGTCCCGCAGGTGGGGCGGCACGGGTAGGGCGCCATGCTCTTTCACATCCTGCCGCGCGGCGGCCAGGGCCCGGTAGGTGGCGTTGCTCTTGGGGGCGGTGGCGATGTAGAGGACCGCTTGGGCCAGGTTGAGGGCCGCTTCGGGGAGGCCCACCACCTCCACCGCCTGCGCGGCGGCCACCGCCACCACCAGCGCCTGGGGGTCGGCGTTCCCTACATCTTCCGAGGCGTGGATGACGATCCGGCGGGCGATGGCCCGGGGATCCTCCCCCGCCTCCAGCATGCGGGCCAGGTAGTGGAGGGCCGCATCGGGATCAGAGCCCCGCATGCTCTTGATGAAGGCGGAGAAGACATCATAGTGCTGGTCGCCTTCCCGGTCATAGCGCAGGGGCGGGGCCTGAAGGGCCGCCTCCACATCGGCCAACTCGATCTGGGTCCGGCCCGCCGCCTCGGCCACCCAGGCCGCGGTCTCAAGGCTGTTCAGCGCCCGGCGGGCGTCACCCCCGGCCGCCCGGAGGAGCCGCTCCCGCGCCCGGTCCTCCAGGGTGAACCGGCCGGCCAGGCCTTTCTCGGACTGGAGGGCCCGCTCGATGACCTGATCGATGTGAGCCGGCTCCAGGGGCTCCAGCCGGAAGAGGCGGCAGCGGGAGAGGAGCGCGCTGTTCACCTGGAAGAAGGGGTTCTCGGTGGTCGCCCCCACCAGGATGATGGTGCCGTCCTCCACCGAGGGCAAGAGGGCATCCTGCTGGGCTTTGTTGAACCGGTGGATCTCGTCGATGAAGACAACGGTCCGCTGGCCGTGGAACCGCCACCGCTCCGCGGCGGCCTCGATCACCCGCCGGAGGTCGGCCACGCCGGAGGTGACCGCGTTCACCTGCTCGAAGTGGGCCCGGCCGTGCCGGGCGATGAGGTGGGCCAGGGTGGTCTTCCCCGTGCCCGGGGGCCCGTAGAAGATCATGGAGCCCAGCCGGCCCCCTTCCAGGGCCAGGCGGAGGGGCCGGCCCGGGCCCACCAGGTCCTCCTGCCCCACCAGCTCGTCCAAGCTTTCGGGCCGCATCCGCGCGGCCAAGGGCGCCTGGCGCGCCCGCTCCTCCCGGGAGGCGATCTCAAAGAGATCCACCGTGACCCCCTCCCCCGGCATACAAAAAGGCCGCGAGGCGAGCCGCTGGCTTGCCTCACGGTCCAAAGAAAGCACCCCGCCGTGCCGCTGGGGACCTGACCGAAGATGAACCTGCTCTCGGCAGGTGGGTGCCCTCCTGCCCGCTTCCGACGTCCCCGCTCAGGGGCATGCCTTCCACGGCCAGAGTTCCAGGCTCCCCGGTTATAGGTGTTGGCTCATACATGGTCAGATTGACCACGCACACGGCAGAGCGACGCTCTCGGCAGGCCCACTATACCACACGGCCAGCCGGTCTGCAACCGCCCTCTTCCCGCCAGTTTCGCGCCGGCCGCCAGGTTCACGACTGGGCGAGCGCCTCGGGGGCCAGGCGGATGTTCAGCTCCCGCAGCTGCGCCTCGTCCACCGGCGAGGGCGCCTCGGTGAGGAGGCAGGACGCGCTGGCCGTCTTGGGGAAGGCGATCACGTCCCGCAGGGAGCTGGCCCCGCACATCAACATCACCAGGCGGTCCAAGCCCGGCGCGATCCCACCGTGGGGCGGGGCGCCGTACTGGAGGGCCTCCAGGAGGAAGCGGAAGCGCCGCTGGGCCTCCTCTGGGCCGATCCCCAAGAGGTTGAAGATCCGCTGCTGGACCTCCATCCGGTGGTTCCGGATGGAACCGCTGCCCAGCTCCACCCCGTTGAGCACCAGGTCGTACGATTGGGCCCGGACGGTCAAAGGCTCCGACTCGAGCCGGGGTAGGTCCTCCTCCACCGGCGCGGTGAAGGGGTGGTGCGCGGCCACCAGGCGGCCCTCCCCCTCGCTCACCTCGAAGAGGGGGAAGTCGACGATCCAGGCGAAGGCCCACCGGTCGGGCTCAATCAGGCCCAGGCGCTCACCCAGCTCCACTCGGAGCCGGCCCAAGAGCTCGTTGACGGCGTGGGGCTCGTCGGCGGCCAGAATGGCCAGGTCGCCCACCTCCACCCCCAGGGCCTTCTGGATCCCCTCAAGCACCTCGGGTTCCAGGAACTTGGCCACGGGCGAGCGGACCTCATCGGGCAGGAAGACCATCCAGATGAGGCCCTTGCCCCCCAGCTCCTGGGCCCGGGCCACCAGCTGGTCCAGCCGGCGGCGGGGCCAGTCGGCCTGGCCCGGCAGGCGGATCCCCTTCACCCGGCCGCCCTGGGCCACCGTCTCGGAGAAGACCCGAAACGCGCTGTGCTGGACCGCCTCCGACACGTCCACCAGCTCCAGGCCGAAGCGGAGGTCGGGTTTGTCGGTGCCGTAGCGGTCCATCGCCTCCGCGTAGCTGAGGCGGGGGAGGGGCAGGGGGATCTCCACGCCCAGCACCTCGCGGAAGACGTGGGCGAAGAGGCCCTCGGTCACCGCCAGCACATCCTCCCGGTCGACGAAGGCCATCTCCATGTCGATCTGGGTGAACTCAGGCTGCCGGTCGGCCCGCAGGTCCTCGTCCCGGAAGCACCGGGCGATCTGGTAGTACCGCTCCAGCCCGGCGATCATGAGGAGCTGCTTGAAAAGCTGGGGCGACTGGGGCAGCGCGTAGAAGCTCCCGGGGTGGACCCGGCTGGGCACCAGGTAGTCCCGGGCTCCCTCGGGGGTGCTCCGGGTGAGGATGGGTGTTTCGATCTCCAGGAAGCCCTGCCCGTTCAGGTACTCTCGAACCGCTTGGGTCACCCGGTGGCGGAGGATCAGGTTCCGCTGCATCTCGGGGCGCCGCAGGTCGAGGAAGCGGTAGCGGAGCCGGACGGCCTCGTCCACATCGCCCGGGCGGTCGATGGAGAAGGGCAGCGGGGCCGAAGCGTTGTAGACCACCAGCCGGCTGGCCACCAGCTCCACATCACCCGTGGGGATCTTGGGATTCTCCATGCCCGGCAGGCGCTTGCGGACCTCCCCCTCCACCCGGACGACGTACTCGTTCCGCAGGCGCTCCGCCGCGGCAAAGACCTCCTCCCCCACCTCCTGGGGGTTGAAGACCACCTGGGCCAGCCCGCTCCGATCCCGAAGATCGACGAAGATCAACCCGCCGTGGTCACGGCGGCGATGGACCCACCCGTTGAGGGCCACCTGCTGGCCCACATGCTCCAGCCTGAGCTCGCCGCATCCCATGCGGGCCAGCTGCACCCGCTTCCCTTCGGTTCCATCGCTCATGGGCGTCACCTCCGCGGGGCGCCGTCGGTCGCGGCTTCCCGAGATCTGGTCAGGGTCGCAATCAATTGGCCGGCGTCCACGATCTGCTGGGCGCCGGTGGCCATCTCCCGGAGGACCACCTGCCCCTGGGCCCACTCGGCCTCCCCCACCACGACGACCCACTGGGCGCCGGTCCGGCCGGCCACCTTCATCTGGGCCTTGAGACTCCGATCGCCGTACTCGGTGGCCGCCGCAATGCCGGCCCGCCGCAGGCGGAAGGCGAGGATCCGGGCCGCCTCCTGAACGCCCTGGCCCGCCGCGGCCACGAAGACCTCAGGAGGCCGCGCCTGGCCCAGATCGGTCCCCTGCCGCTGAAGGGTGAGGATCACCCGGTCCAGCCCTGAGGCGAAGCCCACCGCCGGCACCGAGGGACCGCCCAGCTCCTGGACCAGCCCGTCGTACCGGCCCCCACCGGCCACCGCGTCCTGGGCGCCCAGGCTCTCCGCGGTGATCTCAAAGACCGTCTTGGTGTAGTAGTCGAGGCCCCGGACCAGGCGGCTGTCCACCCGGTAGGGCACCTGGAGGCGCTCCAGGTAGCGGCGGACCGCGGCGAAGTGGTCGGCGCACACCTCACAGAGGAAGGCCGTCGTCTCCGGCGCCTCCGCGGTGGCCGCCCGGCAGGCCTCGCTCTTGCAGTCCAGGACCCGCAAGGGGTTGGCCTCCCAATTGCGCTGGTGGCTGGGGCACAGGCGCTCCACCCGGGGGCGCAGGTAGTCGAGCAACGCTTCCCGGTAGCGGGGACGGCAGTTGGGGCAGCCGATGCTGTTCAGCCGCAGATCCAGGCCCTGGAGGCCCAAGGATTGGTACAGGTCATAGGGGATGAGGATGGTCTCCGCGTCGGCCGCGGGGTCTTGGGTCCCCAGCACCTCCGCCCCCAGCTGGTGGAACTGGCGGTACCGGCCGGCCTGGGGCCGCTCGTAGCGGAACATGGGGCCCAGGTAGTAGACCTTTACCGGCTGAGGCCCGCTCTCCAGGCGGTGCTCCAGGTAGGCCCGGACCACCGAGGCGGTCCCCTCGGGGCGCAGGGTGAGGCTCCTTCCCCCCCGGTCGGTGAAGGTATACATCTCCTTAGAGACCAGATCGGTCCCCTCACCGATCCCCCGGACGAAGAGCTCCGTCGCCTCCAAAAGGGGCGTGCGGATCTCGGCATAGCCGTGGAGCCGGAAGAGCTCCCGCGCCCGCTCTTCCACCACGTGCCAGATCCGCAGCTCGTCCGGCAGCAGGTCCCGGGTGCCCCGGGGCGCCTGGATCCTCATCTGGGCCGCCCCCTCCGTGGCATGATG
Source organism: Limnochorda sp. (assembly GCF_047459355.1). Lineage (NCBI taxonomy): Bacteria > Bacillati > Bacillota > Limnochordia > Limnochordales > Limnochordaceae > Limnochorda > Limnochorda sp. The sequence continues at coordinate 63,623 of NZ_VSCV01000007.1, forward strand.
ACCGCCCAGCGGGCGGCCGATCGTGGAGAAAGGACGGAACCAGCTTGCCTCGGTTCCGTCCTGAGCGATCAAACCCTCGTTCCAAACCCAGCCTTCCCGATGAGTCCGGAGACGGGCGGGCCGCTACGGCTGGGCCGCCTCGGCCTCGGGTTCCGCCTCAGGGGCCTCGCCCGCCTGGGAAGAGGCCTCCGCGCCCGCCTGCTCCTCCGAGGCCTCCGCCTCCAGCTCCTCCTGGAGCGCCTGGCGCCGCTGGAGCAGCTCCTGGATCTCCTGGAGCCGGGCCCGCACCTGGGCCGCCTCCTCCTCGCGCCCCATCTGCAGGTAGGTGCCGTACAGGTTAAGGTGGAGGGTCAGGTCATAGGGGCTGAGGTCCGACGCCTTCTGGTAGGCGGCCACCGCCTCATCGTCCCGGTCCGCCTCCCGGAGCAGGTTCCCCAGGAGGAGGTACAGGTCGGGATCCCGGTCAAAGGTGGCCACCGCCTGCTGGGCCGCGACGATGGCCCCCTCCTGATCGCCCTGCCGGTTCAGCACCTGGGCGAGCAGGCCGTGGAGGTAGGGATTCTGGGGGTCGGACGCGATGGCCTGCCGGAAGGCCTCCTCCGCCGCCTCCAGCTCACCCTCGGCCAGGTGGTGGAGGGCCCGCAGGGTGGGGTCGTGGATGACCAGCTGGGCCTCCTCCTGCCGCTCCCGGAGCCACGCCTGGTAGGCCTCCTGCCGCTTCTGGGCCAGGAGCTGGGCCTCGAGCTGCTCCCGCTCCGCCTCAAAGGCCTCCCCCTCGGCCCGGCGCCACGCCACCGCCTGGAGGATCCGGAACCCGTTGGCCGTCTCGACGGGCGGGCTGATCTCGCCCTCGGCCAGCCGGAAGCCCGCCTCCACCAGGGCGGCGGGCAGGGTGGAGGCCCGGGTCACCCAACCCAGGTCGCTCTCGACGGCCTCCCCGTCCGCCGCCACCTCGGCGAAGGTGGCCCCGGCCGCCAGGCGTTCCCGCAGGGCTTCCGCGGTGGCCCGGGCCTCCCTCCAGCCTTCGGCATCGTCGGGGTCCGCCTCGATGAAGAGCTGCCGCAGGTGGACCGCCTCGTAGGCGCGGGCGACCTCCTCGTCGCTCACCTCCACCTGGGCCGTCACCTGCTCCCGCAGGTTCCGCAGCCGGAGGCTCTCCTCCACCTGGCGGCGGACATGGGTCTCGTTCAGCCCCATCTGGCGGAGGGTGCTCCGGTACGTCTCCCGGTCGGGGAACTGGGCCCGGATGGCGTCCACCTGCTGGTCCACCTCGGCCGGGTCTACGGCCACCTTCATCGCCTTGGCCGCCTGCTGCTGGAGCTGGTAGAGCACCAAATCTTGGAGGGCATCGTAGCGGACAGCCTCCCGGGTGAGCCCGCCCACCCGGGCCCCCTGGGCCTGGAGGAGATCGATGCGGTAGGCCAGCTGGCTGTTGAGCTGGGCCGCCTGGAGGGGCTCACCGTTCACCTCGGCGACGACCGCCGTCGCCCCCGCCGAGCCGCCGCCCCAGAGGTTGACGCCGCCCACGTAGACCAGCGTCCCAACGAAGGTGATGACGACAATGAGGACAATCCACTTGGTGCTGCGGCGCAAGGCTTCAAACATGGTCGTGAAGCTCCCTCCCCGGCCCCCAGTCGGTCAACGCCGGGGCACGGCTTGTACACAGCGCCATTCTAACCGAAGGGCCAGAGCGTGTCAAAGGCAGGCTCTGGGCCGCCCCAAGGCCCTTTTCCCGCCCCGGGAGAGGCCCCGATCGGGCTAAAACTCGCCTTCACTTGAGAGGAGAAGGGTGACGGGCCCATCGTTGACCAGCTCCACATCCATGTGGGCCCCGAAGCGCCCCTGGGCGACGGTGAGCCCCAGCTCCCGCAAGCCCGCCGCCACCGCCTCATAGAGCTCCTGAGCCTTCTCCCCCGACGCGGAGCGGGTGAAGCTGGGGCGCCGGCCCCGCCGGGCGTCCCCGTAGAGGGTGAACTGGGAGACGAGGAGGATGGCGCCCCCCACCTCCTGGACCGACCGGTTGAGGCGCCCCTCGTCGTCGGGGAAGATGCGCAGGCCCGAAAGCTTCCGGACCATCCAGGCCACATCCTCGTCGCCGTCGGTGGTGGCCACCGCCAGGAGGACCAGCAGCCCCCGACCGATGGCCCCCACCGTCTCGCCATCCACCTGGACTGAGGCTCGAGAGACTCGCTGAACGACGGCACGCATCACGTTGGCCGGGCCCGCGAGACCCGGGAGACCCCCTTGATCCGCTGCAAACGCTCAATGATCTCGTTCATTTGCTGGGTGTTCCGGATGTCGACCACCAGGTTGATGTAGGCCATCCTCCCCCGGGTGGTCCGGGCGTTGACCGCTTCAATGTTGGTCTTCCCCTGCTGGGAGACGGCCTCCATCACCTGGGTGAGGAGGTTGGTCCGATCCATGGCCTCCACCTCGATCTCCACGGGGAAGCTCAGCTCTTGGCCGTCGGGCGCCTGGGAGACCCACTCCACCCGGATCTGCCGCTTCTCCCGCTCGGTCAGGGAGCGGACGTTGGGGCAGTCCTGGCGGTGGATGGAGACCCCCCGTCCCCGGGTGATGTAGCCGATGATGGCGTCCCCGGGCACAGGGTTGCAGCACTTGGAGAAGCGGACCAGCGCATGCTCCAACCCCGGCACCCGGACCATCTGGTAGGGCTGGATCCGGCTGCGCCGGCTGGGACGCTGGTGCATGCGGCGCCACCGCTGGCGGAGCTCCTTCACCCGCTCCTCGCCCAGCACCCGGCCCAGGGCCTGGTTGACCGTCCAGGTGCCGAAGCCGATTTGGGCGTAGAACTCCTCCTCGCCCGACAGTCCTGCCCGCTTGGCCGCCTCCTCAATGTGGTCCACGCTCAGGGCGGCCGGATCCACCCCCAGCCGCTTGGCCTCCGCCTCCAGAAGCTCCCGGCCCCGCTGGGCCATCTCCGTCCGGCGGGACTCCTTCAGGTACGCCCGGATCTTGCTCCGGGCCTTGGAGGTCTTGACGAAGGAGAGCCAGTCCTGGCTGGGGGTGGCGCTCTTGGAGGTAAGAATCTCGACAAACTCGCCGTTGCGCAGCTGGTAGTTCAGGGGGACGATCCGCCCGTTCACCTTGGCGCCGGCACAGTGGAGGCCGATGTCGGTGTGGATGGAGAAGGCAAAGTCCACCGGGGTGGACCCGGCGGGGAGGCTCCGCACATCCCCCTTGGGGGTGAAGACGAAGACTTCGTCCTCAAAGAGGTCAATCTTGAGGGTCTCCATGAACTCGTGGGGATCTTTCATCTCCCGGAGCCACTCCATGACCTCCCGGAGCCAGGCCACCTTCTTCTCAAACTCCATGTTGGAGCGGTAGCCTTCCTTATAGAGCCAGTGGGCGGCGATCCCCTTCTCGGCAATGCGGTGCATCTCCCGGGTCCGGATCTGGATCTCCAGCGGGTCGCCCTTGGGCCCCACCACCGTGGTGTGGAGGGACTGGTAGAGGTTGGACTTGGGCATGGCGATGTAATCCTTGAACCGCCCCGGGATGGGCGTCCAGAGGGTGTGGACCAGGCCCAGCACCGCGTAACAGTCCCGGACCGTCTCCACCACGACCCGGATGGCGATCAGGTCGTAGATCTCGTTCAGGTCCTTCCCCTGGCGCCGCATCTTCTGGTAGATGGAGTACAGGTGCTTGGGCCGGCCGTAGATGTCCGCCTGGAAGCCCCCCTCGTCCAGGCGTCCTTTCAGAAGGCGGAGGGCCTCCTGCACCTCCGCTTCCCGCTCCTGCCGTTTCTTGGCCAAACGCTGGGCCAGGGCGTAGTAGGCCTCCGGGTCCAGATGGCGGAAGGCCTGGTCCTCCATCTCCCACTTGAAGCTCCACATCCCCAGGCGGTGGGCCAGGGGCGCGTAGATCTCCAGGGTTTCCCGGGCAATCTTCTTGCGGCGCTCGGGCGGCAGCGGGTCCAGGGTCCGCATGTTGTGGAGCCGGTCGGCCAGCTTGATGACGATCACCCGCAGGTCCTCGGCCATGGCCAGGAACATCTTCCGCAGGGATTGGGCCTGGTGCTCTTCCCGGGACTGGTAGGGGATCTTGGAGAGCTTGGTCACCCCGTCGACCAGGAGAAGGATCTCGGGCCCGAACCGTTCCTCCAGCTCCTCCCGGGTGACGGCCGTGTCCTCCAGCACGTCGTGGAGGAGGCCCGCCGCCAAGGTGACCACGTCCAGCTCCATCTCCGCCAAGAGCCGGGCCACCTCCAGAGGATGGCGCACGTACGCCTCGCCCGACTCCCGGAACTGGTTCCGGTGGGCCTGCTGGGCCGTCTCGTAGGCGCGCCGGAGCAACCCCACATCGGCCTGGGGGTTGTACGAGAGGACCCGCTGGACCAGCTCCTCAAAGAGCCGGTCCTCTTCGGTCATGACCGGCGCGTCGACGCGGTGGCCCGCTTCAGCCATGGCTACTCCTCATACCGGACCAAGGTGAAGATCTCCCGGTCACCCAGCTTGGCCCGGCCCCCGAGCGCGGCCAGCTCGATCATGAAGGCGAAGCCGACAATCTCCCCGCCCAGCTGCTCCACCAGATGGGCCGCGGCGGCGATGGTGCCCCCGGTGGCCAGCAGGTCGTCGACCAGAAGGACCCGCTGCCCGGGCTGGACCGCATCCCGGTGGATCTCCAGGGCGTCGGTGCCGTACTCCTTCTCGTACTCCACCCGCAAGGTGGCGGCCGGAAGCTTGCCAGGCTTCCGGACGAGCACGAAGCCCGTGCCCAGCTCGTAGGCCAAGGGTGCCCCGATGAGGAAGCCCCGTGACTCCACCCCGACGATCAGGTCCACACCCCGGTCCCGGAAGTGGTCGGCCATGCTCTGGACCACGTAGCGAAGTCCCTGGGGATCTTTGAGGACGGTGGTAATATCCTTGAAACTGATGCCGGGTTGGGGAAAGTCGGGGATCACCCGAATCATCTGCTTCAGGTCCATGGACCCGCCCCTCCTCGCAGTAGATCCTGCACCCGGGCGAGCCCGCCGGAGAGGGCGATCTCGCTGATCGCGGCTGCGACTCGCTTGCTGCGAATGCCCTTAGTATACCGTACAGAGCCGTTCAAGTCCAGCTTCCGCCCTGGCGGCGGGGCCAGGTGCACCCGGAGCCGCCCTCCCTCCTCCTCCCAGGTGAGGAGCCCCAGCTCGGCCAGAACCGCCAACCCCTCCTGCACCGTCCGGGCCGCAAAAGGGAGCCCCGACGCTTCCGCCAGAGCCTCCGCCGCCCGGCGGGGATCCAGCTCGGTGCCACCTGACCGGAGGTACCGGTAGAGGGCCACCAGGCGCTGGCGGCCGGGGTAGAGCATCTCCACCTGACGTTGGAGCCGCTCCAGCCGGCCCCGGCTGAACCGAAGGACCAGCGGCCGGCCCGCCGCGGCCCGGCCCAACCGGCGCCAGCCTTCCCGGGTCCAGGGCGGGCTCCAAAGGACCACCGGGCCCTCCCGCCGGGCCACGGGCGCGGCGGCCGTTGCCACCGCCCAGAGGGCCTCCCCCGGCGGCTGGTACGGGGGCGCTCCCTTCCCCTCCAGCTGGGGACCCAGCGGGCCCAGGAAGGCGACTCGCTCCCGCTCCCCCTTGAGCTGCCAGCGGAGCGCCTGGACCAGCTCCACCGCCTCCCACAGGTCGGGGGTGTAGAAGGTGACGGGCCCCTCCCAGAAGGGGAGCCCCTCCTCCTCCCGTTGGTCCACCACAGCCGGGAGCTCCTCGCCCGGGGGCCACTCCTCCCCGCCGCCCGGCCCGTCCTCGACCACCAGCAGGGGCCCGTCCCGGGCCTCTTCGGAGAGCCAGGCGGCGAGGGCCGCCCAACCGCTCCCCGACCGCTCCGGGCTGGGCTGGAGCTCCCGCACCTCCAGCTCCAGCCGCTCCACCCCCCGGTAGGCGTTCCGGGTGGGCCGGAAGGCCAGGTCCAGCCACCCGCCTGGCTCGGGGAAGCGGTCGGCCAGGCGGAAGGCGATGGCCTCCCAGGCCTCCCCGTCGGGGAAGAGGGGGACCGCGCCTTTCAGGTGATCCCCTTCCCGCCCAACCCGCCGCCACTCGGGCCAGCCGGCCACCGTCAGCCCGGCCCGGGACGCCTCACCCCGCTCGGGAGCCCAAAGCCAGCGGGGGAGGGGCTCGCTGAAGGCGGGCACCTCGGGCGTGCCCAGCAGGGGCTCGGGGTTCCCCACCCCGAAGGGGGCCAGCTTCGCCCACTGGTCCAGCAGGCTCCCATCCAGCTCCGCCGGGTCCGCGAAGCAGTCGATCCGCAACCGGGGCCGCAGGGGCTCGTCCCCCAACCGCTCCCGGGTGACCGCCTCAAAAGCCTCCCGGAGGGCCGGCACCCGGTCCGGGGCCAGGGCGAAGCCGGCCGCCATCGCGTGGCCCCCAAAGCGGATCAGGTGGTGCTGGCAGGCGGCCAGGGCCTGGTAGAGGTGGAAGCCGGCCACGCTCCGGGCCGAGCCCCGGCTCTCCCCGTCCTCCAAGCCGATGACCAGGGTGGGCCGGTAGAACTCCTCCACCAACCGGGAGGCGACGATCCCCACCACCCCAGGGTGCCACCCCTCGCCAGCCACCACCAGGCTGACGGCCCCCGTCTCCACCAGCTCCCAGGCCTGCTCCCGGGCCTCCTCCAGGATGGCCCCCTCCAGGGCCTGCCGCTCCCGGTTGAGCCGGTCGAGTTGCTCGGCCAGAGGCTCGGCTGCGGCGGCCGAAGGCGCGAGCAGGAGCCGGACGCCCAGGGTGGCGTCCTCCACCCGGCCGGCCGCGTTGAGGCGGGGCGCCACCTGGAAGGCAACCTGCCCCGGCGTCACCGCCCCCGGCTGGAGCCCCAGCCGCTCGATGAGCCGGGCCAAGCCGGGCAGGCCGGCCGGGTCGCCCAGGCGCCGGAGGCCGTGGGCCACCAGGATCCGGTTCTCCTCCACCAGGGGGACCACGTCGGCCACCGTCCCCAGGGCGACCAGATCCAGGTACTCGAAGGCCTCCTCTTCCCGGCCCCGCCGCGCCAGGAGGGCTTGGGCCAGCTTCCAGGCCACCCCCACACCGGCCAGCTCCAGCCACGGCGGGTGCCCCTGGGCCAGCCGGGGGTTGACCACCGCCGCCGCCTCGGGCAGGGCTTCCGGCACCTGGTGGTGGTCGGTCACCACCACGTCCAGGCCCGCCTCCCGGGCGGCGGCCACCTCCTCCCGGGCGGTGATCCCGCAGTCAACGGTGACCACCAGGTCCGTCCCCCGGGCCCGCAGCGCCAGCAGGCTCTCCCGGTGGAGGCCGTACCCCTCGTCCAGGCGGTTGGGCAGGTGGTAGGCCACCTGGGCCCCCAGCCGGCGGAGGACCAGCACCAGGAGGGCGGTGGCCGTCTGGCCGTCCACGTCGTAATCGCCGTAAACGCAGATGCGCTCCCCCGCCGCCAGGGCGGCCTCCACCCGCGCCACCGCGGCCTCCATGCCGGGGATGGCCCAGGGGCTCTCCAGGTCTTCCAGACGGGGATGGAGGAACCGGTGGGCCGCCTCGGGATCGCCCAGGCCCCTCCGGACCAGCACCTCGGCCACCAGGGGGTGGAGGCCCAGATGCCGCTCCAGCCGCGCCGCCTGCTGCCGGGCCGCCTCATCGAGGGGCTCAGGCCAGACCCATTCGGGCGTCACCCGGGGCCGGGCCGCCCGGCGTCGTCCCGGGAGATCGGACGCATGGCCCAAGGGAAGGCTCATCGGGACCAGCCCCCAGCGGGCTTCCACCCGTTCCTCCCGGCCCGGGGCCCCTCCCCGGGCGGGGACGGAGGGCGCCACGCCCACCCCTCCCGGGCAGGTCCCGGCGTGACCCACGAAACAGCGAACCCAACCACTCCTCCGGACTGGTCCGACACCCACGCGCCTCCCTTACGGGCTGGCCTGAGGCCGGGTCCCAAGGCCGCCAGCCTCTTCCAGCCCCGACCCTACTTCGCCAAGGCTCGGCCCCACCCTCTTGAGCCTACCTTCGGAAGAGGCTGATGAAGAGGAGGGCCCCGAGGAAGGCGAGCAGAGCCAGCAGGAACCAGGTAAGGAGGGGCACCCCTGCCAGATGGGGCCCGGGAGCCACCCAGAGGCTGAAGACCAGGGCGAGGAGGGTGGCGGCGAAGACGACGCTCACCCCCAGCTCCCGTACCGCCCGCTCGATCCGCCGGGCGTGGGCGTCCAGGCCCCGGGGGTCCACCTGAAGCCGGAGCCGGCCCTGGCGGGCCTGGGTGGCCAGACCGGCCAGCTCCTGGGGGAGGCGGCCCCAGAGGGCCGCCGTGTGGGAGAGGTCCTCCCAAACCCGGCGGCCCACCCGGCTGGGGGCCAGGCGGCGGGTCATGAGGCGGCGGACGAAGGGCGCGGCCACCTCCACCACATTGAAGGAGGGGTCCAACTGGCGGCCCAACCCTTCAACTCCCACCAGCACCTTGGCCAGGAGGAAGAGCTCGCTGGGCAGGTGGATCCGGTGGCGGTGGATGAGGCGGAGGAGTTCCGCCACCGTCTCCCCCACGGAGACCTCCGCCAGGGTCCGGCCCCAGTGGGTGTCGATCAGCTCCCCCAGATCCCGGCGGAGGGCGGCCTGGTCCGTCTGGGCGTCCAAGGCCCCCAGGGCGTCCAGGGCCTGCACCGCCTGCTGGGGCCGCCGGTCCACCAGGGCCTGGAGGAGGCTGACCACCCCTTCGATGGTCTCCTCGTCGATCCGGCCCACAATGCCGAAATCCATCACCGCCAGCCGGTTGCCCGGCTCCACGTAGAGGTTGCCGGGGTGGGGGTCACCGTGGAAGAAGCCGTCCACCAGGACCATCTTCATGAAGAGCTGGGCGCCCCGACGGGCCAGAAGCCGCCGATCGATGCCCGCCCGGTCCAAGGCCTCGAGATCGGTGATCCGCCAGCCCCGCAACCGCTCCATCACCAGGACCTGGCGGCTGCTCCACGCCCAGTAGACCCGGGGGAAGTGAACCCACGCCCAGCCCTGGAAGTTGGCCTGAAAGCGCTCGATGGTCCGGCCTTCCCGCAGGTAATCCAGCTCCTGGCGCACCCCATGGGCGAGCGCGTCCACCAGGGCGACGGGATCGAAGGGGAGGTGGAGGCGTCCGGCGGCCAAATGGGCTAAGGCCGTCAGGAGCTCCAGATCCGTCGCAATGAGCTGCTGCACCTGGGGGCGCTGGATCTTGATGGCCACCTCCGCCCCGTCATGGAGGACACCGGCGTGGACCTGGGCAATGGACGCGCTGGCCAGGGGCTCAGGATCCAGGCTGCGGAAGACCTGGTCCAGGGGCCGGCCGCCCAAGGCGTCCCTCAGGGCCGGCTCGAGGACTTGGAACGGGACGGGGGGCACCTGGTCCTGGAGGCGCTGGAGCTCGTCCAAGATGTCGGGGGGCACCAGATCGGGACGGGTGGAGAGGAACTGGCCCAGCTTGATGAAGGTGGGCCCCAGCTCCTCCAGGGCCTGGCGGAGCCGGGCGCCTCGGCTCTGAAGGACGCGCTCCTCCCGGCGGCGGAAGCCCGGCCGGAACCGTTCCAGGCCCAGCTCCTCCAAGAGGAGCCCGAACCCGTACCGGCCCAGAACCTCCGCCACTTGGCGGTACCGGCCCGCCAGCCGGCGGCGTCGTGCCAGGGGCCCCAGGGGGGCCTCGCCGCCCATCATCGCCCCCCTTTCTCACCCAGCCGGCCGCCCGGTCAGGAGGCCCGGGCCTGCCGGGCCCGGCCCGACCGCCCGCTCAGCCACTGGGTCCAGCTCACCCAGAGGGGGCTGGCCACACAGAGGGAGGAGTAGGTCCCCACCACAATCCCCACCAGGAGGGTCATGGCGAAGACCTTGAGGGTCTCGCCGCCCAAGATCAGGAGAGCGGCCACCGCGACAAGGGTGGTGACGCTGGTGTTGATGGAGCGCCGCAGGCTCTGCTGGATTCCCAGGTTGGCCAGCTCGGCCGGCGACAGCTTGGGCTCCCGAGCCCGCGCCTCCCGGATCCGGTCGTAGACCACGATGGTGTCGTTGATGGAGTAGCCTACCACCGTCAAGAGCGCGGCGATGAAGGAGGTGTTCACCTCCCAGCCCAGGAAGGCGACGGCCCCCATGGCGATGATCACATCGTGGAGCTGGGTGAGGATGGCCATGAGGCCAAAGCTGGGCTCAAAGCGGAGGGAGACGTAGATCAGAATGCCCACGGCGGCCAGGCCCAGGGCGATCAACGCCTTCCCGAGGAGCTCCTTGCCGACCACCGGGTGGACTACTTCCGTCCGCAAAACCTGGACGGAGCCTAGCCGTTCCTCCAGGACCCGATCGATGGTGGCGATGGTCTCCGGGCCCAGAGCCCGGACCCGGATGAGGAGGCTCCGGCCCCCGTCCAAGTGCTGGATCTGGGGGGTGCCCAGGTCCGCGCCCGCCAGGGCGGGATCGGCCAGGGCCTCCCGGACCTCCGTCTCGCTCACCATCCGGCCGAAGGCCCGCTCAAGGAGGGTCCCCTCGGTGAAGTCGATCCCCGCGTTGAGGCCCCTGGTCGCGAGCAGGAGCAAGCTCCCGACCACCAAGACAGCCGAAATGAGATAGAAGATGCGGCGGTGCCCCACCCAATCGAAGGTCACTTCACCAGCCCCCTTGCGGCCGTGGTGCCGCTCAACCAGTGGGGATTCCGGTCGGTGATCAGCTCCAGAATCCAGCGGGTCGCCACGATGGCCGTGAACATGCTGATCAAAATCCCGATGGAGAGGGTAACGGCGAAGCCCTGAACGGGACCCGTCGTGGAGAAGAAGAGGACCGCGGCCACGATCAGGGTGGTCACGTTGGCGTCCAGGATGGCCCGGAAGGCCCGGGTGAAGCCTGCCCGCACCGCCGCCCGGGCCCGCTTGCCCGCCCGCAGCTCCTCCTTGATCCGCTCAAAGATGATGACGTTGGCGTCCACCGCCATTCCGATGGAGAGGATGATCCCCGCCAGGCCCGGCAAGGTGAAGGTGGCCCCCAGAAGGACCAGGGCGGCCAGGTCCAGGAGCAGGTAGAGCAGGAGGCAGAAGCCCGCCACCGCCCCTGCCACCCGGTAGAAGGCGATCATGAAGAGGATGACGAGAACCCCGCTGATGATCCCCGCCTGCCAGCTGCTCCGCAAGGAGTCGGCGCCCAGGCTGGGGCCCACGTGACGGACCTCCACAGGCTCCAGCGGTACGGGGAGCGCCCCGCTCTTCAGCTGGATGGCCAGGTGCCGGGCCTCTTCCAGGGTAAAGTTGCCCGTAATGATCCCCCGGCCCTGGGTGATGGGCTCCTGGACCACCGGGGCCACCAGGAGCTCCCCGTCCAGCAGGTGCGGAATCTGGTACCCCTGCCAGAGGGTGGTGAGCTGGGCGAACTTCCGGGCGCCTTCCTCGGTGAAGGTGACATCCACCGCGGGACGGCCCAGCTCGTCCCGGCCCAGATGGGCGTCGGCCAGATCGGCGCCGGTGAGGACCGTCTGGCCGAAGGGATCCTGGATCTCCAGCTGGGCCGTCTGGCCGATGACCCGGATGGCCTCGTGAGCGTCCTGCAGACCCGGCAGCTCGACGATGATCCGGTCCCGGCCCTCCCGCTGGATGACGGGCTCCACCACGCCCAACCCGTTGACCCGCCGCTCCACCACGGCGAGCGCGCCCGCCATGGCCTCATCGGTGACCGCGTCCCCGCCGGGCACCGCCTGGAGGACCACATGGACCCCGCCTTGGAGGTCCAGGCCCAGGCGGAACGGGTTCAGGTAGAGCACAGCCAGCCCGGCCACCACCAACAGGAAGAGGGTGAGGATTTGCCAGCGATGTCGCTTGACCACGAGTACGGCCTCCCCAGGGAGCACAACCCCACACTCCGGACAACGGGCCCATTATACCGTTGGCTGTAAAGGGGTGTCAAAGAAGCTTGGCCCCGTTCACCTCCAGGCCAAACTGACAGCCGAGGAACTCCGCCGCCCGCCGGCACATCACCATGCGGGTGAGGAAGATCTCAAAGTACTCCATCACCGGACAGATCTCCGTTTCGATGGTCAGGGTCAGGGTGATCTGCTTGGCCTGGGGCTCCACGTTGAGGAAGGAGTGGACCACCGCGTAGTTGACCCGGTCGTGGATGTCGAAGGTGGCCACGTCCTTGTTGCGGACTCGGGAGCGGTGGACGTCGGTCTTGTCCGCCAGGATGACCGCCGCGGAGACGTCGTTGACCGGGATCCCCTCGGGCTCCTCGTGGTTACCGATGGCGCCCATGATCACCCCGATCTCCTGGTAGGGCATGCCCATCTCTTCCAGGATCCGCCCCACCAACACCGCGCCCGTGATCCAGTGGCGGTCCCGGCTGATGCAATTCCCCAGGTCGTGGGTGTAGCCCGCGATCTCGCCCAGCTCCACCACCCGCTGGGGCCGCCCCAGCCGCCGCAGGATGTTGCCGGCGATGCTGGCCACCAGCCCGCAGTGCCGGTGCCCGTGCTCGGTGAAGCCCATGGCCGCCAGGTGGATGTCGGCCTGGCGGAGGTACGCGTCGATGGCGGGGTGCTGCTTCACCTCTTTGAGGGTGATCACCCCCTGCCGCACCGCCGCCCGTTCCTCCTCCGGACGCCTGCCCGCCATCGACCGACCCCTCCTCCGTCACGCTCCGTTCTTGTTCGAATCACCCTCGCCGCCAGCCCCGTCCTGGGCCGCCGGCTGGTCTTCCACCTTGGCCTCCCCGGCCGTCGCCGCCTCCGCCTCTTCGTCCTTCACGTCAGGCAGGGTCTTGCTCTCCAGCACATGGCTGACGGCGTTCCGGGTCATAAGGAGCTCCACCCGGTCGGCCACCTTCAGCTTGATGGTCTCATCGGTGATGGCGACGATCTCCCCGTAGATGCCGCCGATGGTCACCACCCGGTTCCCTTTGCGCAGGTTCCGGAGCATCTCCTGCCGCTGCCGCTGCTGCTTCTGCTGGGGGCGGATCAGCAGGAAGTAGAAGATGACCAGCATCAGGATGAAGGGGAGGAGGCCGGCGATGAGACTGGGCTGGCCCGCCTCCGCCTGGAAGTAGAGCATTATCGGTTCACCTCCGTGGTTGGGGCCGGATCCGACCCCGGCGATCCTTGCCGCGGGGGGAAGAGGGCAGCCGCCTCCTGGCGAACCTGGGCAAAGGTGCCCTGCCGGATGGCCGCTCTTATCCTCTCCATCAGCCGCAGAAGGACGTACAGGTTGTGATACGTACCCAGCCGCGGGCCGAGGCTCTCCCCCGCGTTGAAGAGGTGGCGGAGGTACGCCCGGCTGTACCGGCGGCAGACTTTGCAGTCACACTGGGGATCGATGGGCTGGTCGTCCTCCGCGTAGCGGGCGTTCTTGATGGTGATGGGCCCTTGGCGGGTGAAGACCGTCCCGTGGCGGGCGATCCGAGTGGGGAGGACCGAGTCGAAGAGGTCGACCCCTCGGGCCACCGCCTCGGCGATGGCATCGGGCGAGCCCACGCCCATCAGGTAGCGGGGCCGGTCCGGGGGGAGCTCCGGGGTGATCACGTCGAGGAGCTGGTACATCAGCTCTTTGGGCTCGCCCACGCTCAGGCCCCCGATGCCGTACCCGGCAAAGTCCATCTGGGCCAGGTGCCGGGCGGCCTGGCGCCGCAGGTCGGGCTCCATGCCGCCCTGGACGATGCCGAAGAGAAGCTGGTCGTGGCGCCGGTGGGCCCGCAGGGCCCGCTCGGCCCAGCGTTCCGTCCGGCGGAGGCTCGCCTCCACCTCCTCCGGGGGCGGGCCCGGGTAGGGGAGGCACTCGTCCAGGACCATGGCCACGTCGCTACCCAGGAGTTCCTGGATCTGGATCGCCCGCTCCGGCGTCAACCGGTGGGTGGAGCCGTCCAGGTGGGAGCGGAAGGTGACCCCGTCCTCATCCACCCGCCGCAGGGAGCTGAGGCTCATCACCTGAAAGCCGCCTGAATCGGTGAGGATCCCCCGGGACCAGGACATGAACCGGTGGAGCCCGCCCAGGCGGTCGATCCGCTCGGCTCCCGGACGGAGGTAGAGGTGGTAGGTGTTCCCCAGGATCATGGTGGCCCCCAGCTCCTCCAGGTCCTCGCTGGAGAGGGTCTTGACCGTCGCCTGGGTGCCCACGGGCATGAAGGCGGGCGTCTCCACCACCCCGTGGGCCGTCACCAGCCGGCCGCACCGGGCGGCGGACGTCGGATCCTGGGCCGTCACCTCAAAGCTCCCGACCACCGCCACACCCCCTAGAGGATCAGCATCGCGTCGCCAAAGCTGTAGAAGCGATACCCTTCCGCCAGGGCGACCTGATAGGCCTGCAGGATGGCCTCCCGCCCAGCGAAGGCCGAGACCAGCAAGAGCAGGGTGGAACGGGGCAGGTGGAAGTTGGTGATGAGGGCATCGACGGCCCGGAAGCGGTACCCCGGGAGAATGTAAAGGTCCGTCCAGCCACTGCCCGCCTCCATCACCGGGCCCCTTCCCCTGGCCTCGGTCTCGAGGGCCGCCGACTCCAAGGCGCGGACGGTGGTGGTCCCCACCGCCACCACCCGTCCCCCTCGGGCCCGGGCCCCGTTGACCGCCTGGGCCGTCTCAGGGGGCACGGCAAAGTACTCCCGGTGCATGGGGTGTGCCTCCGCCTCCTCCTCGGTGACGGGCCGGAAGGTGTCCAGCCCCACATGGAGGACGACGGGCACCACCGCCACCCCCAAGGCCTCGATCTGCTCCAAGAGCCTCGGCGTGAAGTGGAGCCCAGCGGTGGGGGCCGCTGCGGACCCCGGTTCCTTGGCGTAGACCGTCTGGTACCGCTCGGGGTCGGCCAGCTCCCGGTGGATGTAGGGCGGGAGCGGCACCTGCCCCAGAGCCTCCAAGACCTGGTCCAGGGAGCCCTCATGGACCAGCCGGACCCGGCGGACCCCCGCCGGGCTGTCGGGTCGGCTGGGCAGCACCTGGGCTCGGAGTTGCCCGCCGCCGAAGACCAGCCACTGGCCCGGCCGGAGCCGCCGGCCGGGGCGGGCCAGGCACTCCCACGCCCCGTCGGCGTCAGGCCGGAGGAGGAGGAGCTCCACCACCCCGCCTGTTCCCTCTTTCTCCCCCACCAGGCGGGCGGGCCGGACCCGGCTTTCGTTGACCACCAGCACATCGCCGGGGCGGAGGTACTGGGGCAGCTCCCGGAAGATCCGGTGCTCCAGGCGGCCGTCGCCGCGATGGAGCACCAACAGCCGGGAAGCATCCCGAGGCTCCACCGGCTCCTGGGCGATGGCCTCGGGCGGCAAGGTGTAATCAAAATCGGCCATCCGCACGGCCCACCGCTCCCCTCAGCCGGGCTGGGGGCCCAGGTGATCGGGGCCAAAGGAGCGGGGCAGGAGCTCGTCCAGGGTCGTGACCTCCACCGGCCCGTCCTCGCCCGCCATGATCACCCGCATCTCGAGGCCGAACTCCCGCAAGACCTGGCGGCAGGCCCCGCACGGCCGGCACGGCTCATCGCCCGGCCCGACCACCGCCACCGCCACCAGCTGCCGGACACCGGCCGCCACCGCCTGGAAGACCGCCACCCGCTCCGCGCAGATGGTGAGCCCGTAGGAGGCGTTCTCGATGTTGCAGCCCTGGAAGATGCGGCCATCAGCCGCGCGCACCGCCGCCCCCACCGGGAAGCGGGAGTAGGGGGCGTAGGCCCGCTCCCGCGCCAGGCGGGCTGCCGCGAGCAGCGCTTCGTCCTCGTCCCGAAGCCATGCCTCCGCCATCGGATCCAGCCTCCCCCCGCCTTGCGCATACGGCCCCCATTATACCAGAAGCTGCCAAGGGACGGTACCTAGCGGAACCAGAGGGCAAAAAGCCGGGGCCCGAAGAGGAGACCGCCCACCACCGCCGCACCCACAGCGCAGACCAAGACCGCGGCCGCGGCCATGTCCTTGGCCCGCCGGGCCAGGGGATCGGCCTGGGCCTGAACCAGATCGACCACCGCTTCCAGGGCCGAGTTGAAGAGCTCCGCGGCGATGACCACCGCGCAGGTCAGCGCTACCAAGGCCAGCTCCCCCAGGGGCAGCTTCAAAAGCCAGGCGGTGGCCAGGGCGGCGGCGGCCACCACCAGGTCGATGCGCAGGTTCCGCTGGGTCCGGAAGGCCAGGCGGAACCCTTGCCAGGCGAAACGGACCGATTCGGCCAAGTTCCGGGCCCGGTGCCACCCGGGGTCGGTCTGGTTACGTTCCATGGCGCGGCAAACCCGCCCTTCCCAGGATCTCCTCCTGGAGAGCGAACATACGGGCCTCCTCCGCCGGCGTCTGGTGGTCGTGGCCCAGCAGGTGAAGCAGGCCGTGCACCGCGAGGAAGGCCGCCTCCCGCTCGGGGCTGTGGCCAAAGGCTTCGGCCTGCCGGTAGATGTGCGCGAGGGAGAGGACCACGTCGCCCAGCACGGGCGGGACCTCGTCGGCGGGGATGGGCGCCCCCGGTTCCAGTTCCAGCAAGGGGAAGGAGAGGACGTCGGTGGGCGCGTCTACCTGCCGGTACTGGCCGTTGAGCCGCCGGATCTCCTCGTCGTCCACCACCGCTAGGCTCAGCTCCGCCTCGGCCGGCAGGCCCAAGACCTCCGCCGCCGTCGCCAAGGCCCGCGCCACCGCAGGCGCCACCCGCCGCCAACCCTCCGTCTCCGCTTGGGAACCGGTGATCACGACCTCCACTGGCTCACGCCCTCTCCGAAAGCCTGTCCCTTGCCCATCCTGGACAGCAGCCTGCTCCCCGCTGCCGGCCTGTCCGCGCCCTACCCGCGCCGGGCCTGCATCTCCCGGACGATCCGCTCGGGGTACTCGACCCGGGTGTGGTAGACGCCGTTCAGCACCTTGACGAAGGCGTTGGCGATCTTGTCCAGGTCCTTCATGGTCAGCTCCGACTCATCCAGCTGGCCCGACTCCAGGCGGGCCTTGATCTGCTTGCGGACCACGCCCTCAATCCGGCCCGGCGTCGGCCGGCTCAGGCTCCGCACCGTCGCCTCCACCCCGTCGGCCAGCATGAGGATGGCCGTCTCCTTGCTCTGGGGCTTGGGCCCCGGATAGCGGAAGTCCTCCTCGTCCACGGTGCCGTCCCGGCTGGTCTCGACCGCCTTGTTGTAGAAGTAGCGGACCAGGTCGGTCCCGTGGTGTTCAGCGATGAAGGCGCTGATCACCGCGGGCAGCCGGTACTCCCGGGCCAGCTCCAGCCCGTCCCGCACGTGGGAGAGGATGATCAGGGTGCTCAAGGAGGGCGCGATCTTGTCGTGGGGGTTCTCACCCCCGAACTGGTTCTCGGTGAAAAAGTAGGGCCGGCGGATCTTGCCGATGTCGTGGTAGAGCGCGCCCACCCGGACCAGGAGGCTGTCACCCCCCGTCGCCTCCGCGGCCGCCTCGGCCAGGTTCCCCACCATGATGCTGTGGTGGTAGGTACCGGGGGCCTCCAGGAGGAGCCGGCGGAGCAAGGGCTGGTTGGGGTTGGCCAGCTCCAGGAGCCGGATGGCGCTGGTGATGCCAAAGGCCGTCTCCAGGTAAGGTAAGAGCCCCAGGGTGCCCACCGAGCTGACCAGGCCGTTGACCAGCCCCACCCAGGCGTGGGAGCCCAGCACCGGCCGGGCCCGGGCCAGGCTCAGGGCCAGCAGGGTCAGGGTGCAGGCGAGCCCCACCCACAGCCCGGCCCGGGTTACGTCGGACCGCTGGGAGGCCCGGTTGACGCTCAAGATGGCGGTGATGCCGCCGACGAGCGCCACCACCATGGGCTCCAGGGCGTAGTCGGTCACCAGGCCCGTCACCAGGGCGGCCACCAGGGTGGTGAGGACGGCCACGTGGGCGTCGATCAGGATGGTGATGAGCATGCTGCCCAAGGCCACGGGGATGAGGAAGGGCGCGCCGTCCCAGCTCCAGAGGGAGACGATCCGGGCGAGGAGGGCCACCAGCACAAAGACCAGGGCGACCAGGCCCAGCTGCTTGGTCTCCCGGCTGACCTCGGGCCGGAACTGCCGGATGGCCAGGGCACTCAAACCCACCAGACCGTAGGCCACCAGCGCCAGGCCCAACCACGAGGCGTACGGCCGCTCAGGGCGCAGGATACCCAGATCCTGGAGGAGCTGGATGGTCTCCTGGGTGGCCACATCCCCCCGGCGGATGATCATCTGCCCCGGCTGGACCACCACGTCCGGCACCGAGCGCCGCGCTTGCTGCTCCACCCGCTGGACCGCCTGGGGGTCCAAGGTGAGGTTGGGCCGCAGGTTGGTGGCCACCACCAGGGTGACCAGCCGCCGCTCCGGCTCGGCCAGCCCCGTCTCGGGTAGGTACTCCCCCACCTGGGCCCGGAGGGGATCGAGGCTCTCGCTGGTCACCCGCTGGGTCCGGAGGATCTCCTCCACCGTGTCCCGGCTAATCTCAGCCAGGCGCTCCAGCCGGGCCGGCCCCGCCTCGAGAACGGGGCGGACCGTGGACGCAGGCAACGAGACCCCCGCCTCCGCCAGGATCTCGACGGCCTGGATCACCTGGGCATCGGTGACCCCCGCCGCCTCCTCGGTGTCCGGCGTCGCCACCTGGATCAGCCGGTGGAAGAGGCCCTGCACCTCATCGGCGGCCAGAACCCCGACGGTGGTGTTGATCCGGTAGTTCTCCGGGTTGTTGGCCGCGTTCCGGACCGCTTCCCGGGCCGCCTCGTCCCGGAGCCGCTCCGTCGCCACCCGGTTGACCACCGAGCGGGGGGCCTCAATGTCCCGGGCCGCCACCTCCCCCACCCGCAGGTCGACGCCTGTGGGGCTCTTGAAGGCGAGGATGAGGAAGAGGACCAGGCCTGTCCCAAGAAAGAGCCAGAGGCGCCCGTCGATGGGCCGGCGGAACCATGCCCCCGCGGCCCGCGCCGACGCGGCCACCCGTTTGGCAACCTCACCCATCTCCCAACCCCCCGGGCCGGCCCGAGCCACTGCGGACTCCCCAAGGGACCGCAGATTCGCGTGTCGAGTCAAGCCCTCACCAGCCAGTCTCCAAAGCGTTCCCTCGTGCTCGCCACTGGATCACACCTAACTCTAGTCCCAATGGACGGGCCGGTCAAGCGGAGCTCCTGGAGGGGCAGGGGCGACGGCCCGCCTGAGGCAGGAGGGACCAGGCGGGGCACACCTACTGGTAGGGCACGAAGAGGCCGATCTCCTCCAAGGTCTCCACCCGGACCCGGACCCCCACCCGGTCGGGCCCGGGCCGGTAGGTCTCCACCGTCTCCTCCAGGATGGTCGCGCCCTCGCCCACCCGCTCGTCAATGACCTTCCGGGCCCGGGCCTCGGCCTCCGCCCAGGCTTGGGCCAGCGTCCGCTCCACCCGCCGCTCGACCGTGGGCCAGCGCTCGTCCAGCTTGAGGGTCACGGGCAACCGGAAGGGCCCGATCTGGATGGGCATCCGCCAGGAGACCACCCGGGCGGGCTCCGGTTTGGGCCCGATCATCAGGCTCCTGCCCGCCACCTCCAGGCCGTAGCTCCGCCGGCGGGGGCCCACCACCTCCTCCACCACCTCCACCAGGGGGAGCTCCACCTGGCTGTCATACCCCACCCGGGCCCGCACCACCCCCTCCGCCCGGACCACCGGTGACTGGCCTGAGCGGAGCCGGCTCTGGTGCTCCAGGCTCTCCCCGGCCAAGAGCCCCCGGATGAGCACCTGCCCCCGCGCGACGGTCTCGCCGGGGGCCACCTCCAGCTGGCCTTGGAAGGCGACGGCCTGGACCACCACCCCATCCCGGCGGGCCACCAGGTCTCCGGGGGTGTCCGCCCCCAGGGGTGGGGCGTTCCGCTCGGCCACCCGGATCTGGGCCCGGACCCCCTCCACCTGGACGTCGGCCCAGGTGAGCCAGGGATGGGCCAAGAGGAGGCCGTCCTCCACCCGCCTCAGATCCAGCTCCCGGCGCATCGCTCCGGGGTGGAGCCCCAGCCGGGCGGCCTCCGCCTGGATCTCCTCGGCCCGGACCCGCTGGGTCCCCACCACCTCCACCACCCAGATGTAGGAGGAGAACCAGAGGGTGAGGAGCAGGCTCAGGCCCAGGCCTGCCCAGAAGAAGGGATGGCGCCGGGCCCGGGCCAGGAGAAAGGGCAGACCCACCCGCTCCAGGAGCCGGACCTGAACCTGGCGCCGCCGGGCGATGGGCCGCAGGAGGCGGAGGTGGTGCTGGAGCACCCGCCCCACCGCCAGCGAGGGCCCGTACCGTTTCAGCCCGAAGAAGGGAACGGCCCGGCTTGCCTCGTTGAGGAAGGCCTCCAGGCGCTGGCCCCGGAGGCGGAGGATGACGTACCCGGTGATGAAGCGCCGCCAGCGATCCCGCACCTTAGGCCCCCCCGTCGGGGAACGGGGTGTAGTCGATCTGGTCGATCCGGCCCCGGAGGACCAGCTCCCCGCCCGCCAGGCGCTCGATCTCCAGACGCTGGCCCACCACCCGCAGGGGACCCAGCCGGCTTTGGACCACCACCTCCTCGTCGCTGAAGCGGAGGAGCCCCCGGTGGTTTTCCAGCAGGCACCGGTCCCGGCCCACCACCGTCGCCCGAGGGAGGTCGAGCATCACCTCCTCGGGCAGTTCCAACCAACCCACCAGCCGCTGCCAGGGACGCGCTGGACCCTGACCGGCCCGGCGGCCCGTGCCTTCGTCCCAACGGCCCATACGCTTCCCCCCGCGGGCATGGGAGACAACCTCGCTCTAGGAGCCTATGCGGGGCGGGCCGCTCCAAGAACCGCCAGCCCCCGGAGCCTGAGGCGAGACAAAAAGACCCGGGATCACCCCGGGTCTCACCCTTCCCTCACCGGCTCCGCCGGCGCTGCTTCCGCCGAGCCGCCTCGGCCTTCTTTTTGCGGCGGACGCTCGGCTTGTCGTAAAACTCCTTCCGACGCATGTCCTGCAAGACCCCGGACCGCCGCACGCTTCGGCGAAAGCGCCTGAGGGCTTGGTCGATCGATTCGTTGGGCCCAACGCGGACCTCCGACACTCCATCTCCCCCCTTCCGGGGAGCAGCAGACCCTCACAGAGCGAGTCCGGGGGCCGACCGGCTCCGGCCTAAGCTTCCGACCCCCCGCCGGAGGCGATGCCTCGCCTGCCGGGCGTCGCCTCTTCTCCCGGCGGTGGTCTTTGTGTGGTGCCCGTTCGGCGCGCTGCCGCCCAATTCCTTCTGCAACCCTTGGCAAGCGCGCACAAGCGCGCCAACTCTGACCCTGATCCCCAGGGCGGGCACCCCCGGGGGGCCGTTGGCGGCGGGCCGTCCTGGTAGCCCGGAAGCCCAGGCGGTATAATGGAACCCACAGCAGGGTCCGCCGCCGGCCTTGCGACGGATGGGGGCGTCGGTCCCCGAGGGGAGGGAGCGTTCCCAGAATGGCCCGGCAAGCCTACGAGAACGACCTGCAGCGCCTCAAGGAAGAGCTGCTCAAAATGGGGGGCCTGGTGGAAGAGATGATCGCCCTGGCCACCCGCTCCATCGCCGATCGGGATCCGGAGATGGCCCGGCAGGTCATCCGCATGGACGACCTGATCGACCAGATGGATGGCCGCATCGAAGAACGGTGCATGCGGCTCCTGGCCCTCCAGCAGCCCCTGGCCCGGGACCTGCGCCTGGTGGGCGGTGTGCTCAAGGTTGTCACCGATCTGGAGCGGATGGCCGACTACGCGGTGAACATCGCCGAGATCACCCTCCGCATCGCCCAGGACCCGCTGATCAAGCCCCTCATCGACATCCCCAGGATGGCCTCCATGGCCCAGGAGATGACCCGCCAGAGCCTGGACTCCCTGGTGAGCCAGGATGTGAAGGCGGCGGAAGCCGTCTGCCTCGCCGACGATCCGGTGGATGAGCTGTACTCGGCCCTCTTCGACGAGCTGATCGGCTTCGTGCTGCAGGGAGGCGATGCCCGCCGGGCCAGCCAGGCCATCAACCTCATCTTCGTCGCTCGCTACCTGGAGCGGATCGCGGACCACGCCACCAACATCGCCGAGCGGGTGATCTACATCGTCTCCGGCCAGCGGGTGGCCCACCAGCTCAAGGGCCGCCGCATGGAGACGGGCGACGCCGCCCGCTCGCCGGAGAGCTGAAGGTTAACGGCCCTCCAGGAGCGGGTTCAGCAGCACCGGCTCGAAGCGGACGTAATCGGCCGCCACCAGCTGGTACCGGACCCCCCGCACCTCGGGGGGCGGGGCGGCCTTGGCCGCCGGCCCGTGGAGGTGGCCGTAGACACACAAGGGGACCTGGAACTCTTCCAAGAGCCGGGTGAAGAGGGTGGGCCAGCCTTGGGCATCGCAGGGCGGGTAGTGCATCATGGCCACCACCGGCCGGAGCCCGGCCTCGGCCGCGGCTTCCAAGGAGAGCCGGAGGCGGATGGCCTCCCGCTGGTAGACCTTCTCATCGTGCGGTTCGAGGCCCTGGCTGCCCGGGATGAGCCACCCGCGGGTGCCGCAGACCGCGCGGCCGTCCCCCAGGTCGAAGCAGTCGTTCTGGAGGGCGTGCACCCCTTCGGGGAGGGCGGCCCGCACCTTGCTGATGGAGGACCACCAGTAGTCGTGGTTCCCCCGCAGGAGGAGTTTCCGGCCCGGGAGGCCGCCGATGAAGGCGAGATCGTCCGCGGCTTCCTCCAAGGTCATGGCCCACGAGATGTCCCCCGGCACCAGGACCAGATCGTCGGGGCCCACCCGCTCCCGCCAGCGGGCGGCGATCTGGGCCGGGTGGTCCCGCCAGATGGGATCGAAGATGTCCATGGGTTTCTCCTGGCCGCCGGGCAGGTGAAGGTCGGCCAGCGCGAAGAGCTTCACCCACGCTCCCTCCCTGGATGCCAAGACCGCTCGGCTTTGGCC
>NZ_VSCV01000099.1:0-1328 GCF_047459355.1 Limnochorda sp.
AGAGCCTCTTGCAGGAGGCGCTGCGAAAACAATGGTGACGCCCACGCAGGTGCGGTGCTCTGTCCCCCAATTCGTGGGACACTCAAAGAGAGGCGGTGAGAGTTTGTTCCCGCCGGAACTCGGCGGGCGATTTCATCCCGAGCGCCGAGTGTGGGGCCACCTCGTTATAGTCCCTGAACCAGCCTTCGAGCTGGCGGATCACGCTCTCTGCGCTCCACAGCTCGGCCGCCTCCACGTAGTCGCGCCGGAAGGTGCCCACGAAGGCTTCGCTCATGCCGTTCGATTCCGGACTGGCCTTGGGCGTGGTGACCGGATCCAGGCCCAGCTGCTCGGCGTGGAGGATCGTCTCCAGCGCCGTGTAGATGCTCCCGTTGTCGCTCAGCCACTGAACCGGATCGGTCGGCCTCCCCTCCGGGAAGCGGGCCCGAACAGCCCGGCTCATGAGCTCCCGCACGTCTTCGGCGGTGAGGTCCCTCGGCCGGGCTACAAACGCGATCGCCTCGCGGTCGCAGCAGTCCAGGGCAAAGCCCACGTGCACCTCCTCCCCGTTCCAGCAGTGGATCTCGAAGGCATCCGAGCACCAGCGCACGTTCGACCGGTCGGTCTCGATCCTGCCCGTGTGCGCTCTGCCCGTTCTCCTGCGGTTCTTGGCTGGGATCTGGAGGCCGTGCATGCGCATGACTCTCCGGATCCGCTTCTTGTTGTAGCGCTTGCCTGCCCGGCGCAGCAGCACCGTCACCCGCCGGTAACCGTAGCTGCCCCGCTTCCGGATCACCTTCCGGATCTCCGCCAGCACGGCCTCGTCCTCAGCCCTCCGGTAGAAGCGCGGCCGGTCCTTCGTTTGCCGGTACGCCGTAGACCGGCTCACGCCCAGTGTACGGCAGATGGCAGAGAGTGGGTGTCCCGTCATGGCCTCAACACGCCGTACCAGCTGGGTCTTTTTTTTACTTCCGCCTGCGCCGCCTGGAGGATCTCCACCTCCATGGTCTTTCGCCCGAGCGCCCGCTCGAGCTCCCGGATCCGGGCTTCAGCCTCCCGGAGCAGCCGGGCTGGGACCACGTCCTCGCCAGCGGCTACGGCCGTGTTCGCCCCCTGCTCGAAGAGCCGCTTCCACTTGCGCACGACGGAGGAGCTGACGTCCAACTCACGCGCAAGCCCCGAAAGCGTAATCTCGCCCCGGAGGACGCGGTCGATCTGCTCCTTCTTGAAGGCGGTCGTGAACAGCCGGCGCCCATCGGCGCCCCTGCGAAATTCCCCCATTCTCCTCCTCCTCGAAGAGGTTCAACATAACCTCTCCCAGGTGTCCACTCCAATTGGGGGACGGCGTA
>NZ_VSCV01000026.1:0-26861 GCF_047459355.1 Limnochorda sp.
GGCTCGGGCGGCGCCCGGTTCTTCGTGCCGCCCTTCTTCGACCCGCCCAACCCGGGTTCTGGAAGCGATCCGCCGCAGCGTAGGATGGCCGCTGACGATCGTGAGCCTCGTCTTCATTGCCTATGCCATCTTCGGCCGGTCTATGCCGGGCCTGCTGGTGCACCGGGGGTACTCCTTCAGCACCACGGCCAGCCATCTCTTGCTCACCTACGCGGGGATCTACGGAACCCCCCTCAAGATCATGATCCGGTACGTCATGATCTTCATGGTCTTCGGATCCCTCCTTCAAGTGGTGGGGGCCTCCGATGTGCTGGTGCGGTTCTCTCAGGCTATCGCAGGTCGGTTCACCGGCGGTCTCGGGAAGGTGGCGGTCATCGCAAGTGCCTTGGTCGGTACCGTTTCAGGGAGCGCGGCCGGGAACGTGGCGACGACGGGTGCTGTTACCATCCCGGCCATGAAGCGAGCCGGATACCCGGCCCACGTGGCGGGGGCCATCGAGTCGGTCGCCTCGACGGGAGGCCAGATCATGCCGCCCATCATGGGCGCAGCGGCCTTCTTGATGGCGGAATACCTGGGCGTGCCGTACGGGCAGGTGGCTCTCGCTGCGACACTGCCGGCCATCATCTATTTTCTGTCGGTGGGGATGGCTGTGGACCTCTACGCCCGGGCCCACGGACTGCGTGGCATGGCTCCGGCCCAGATTGAGCCGCTCCGCCAGGTGTTGAGGGAGGGGTGGCTCTACATCCTCCCGATCGGAGTCATCTTCGGCCTCCTCATCTTGGGCTACTCGGCTACATTCGCCGCCCTGGTGGGCGTCGGTTTGGCGCTTGTCCTGCTTGTGGTCAAGAGAGCGGGGCTTCGTCAGGTGCTGGCTGCCCTGGAGGAAGCGGGCCGGGGTGCGGCCACCCTCTGCATCGTTTCGGCGGGCGCAGGCATTGTGGTGGGCGTCATGCAGCTGACCGGGTTGGGTGCCCGGCTGGCCAGCGTCTTGGTTGACCTGTCGGCGGGTTCCAGTCTGGTCTTGCTTGTGCTTACCATGGTGGTTTCCATCATCCTGGGGATGGGCATGCCCACGACTGTTGTCTACGTCCTCCTTGTCTCACTGGTGGTCCCGGCTTTGGTGCAGATGGGTACGGCGCCGATCTCAGCCCATTTCTTTGTCTTCTATTTCGGTGTGCTGGCCGCCGTGACGCCGCCTGTCGCTTTGGCCTCCTATGCAGCCGCGTCCATCGCCGGCAGTTCGCCGGACCGGACCGGCTGGATGGCGTTCAAGATGTCGTTTCCATCCTTCATTGTCCCCTTCTTCTTCGCAAGCAACCCGGTCCTTCTTGGGCAGGGAGTGTGGCACGAGGTGCTGCGCGGGGCCGTCACCGCGAGTGTGGGCGTCTTCCTTCTGGCCATGGCGGTCATGAATTACATGCAGGGACCGCTCCGCTGGTGGGCGCGCCTGTTGCTGGTGCTGGCAGCGCTGCTCCTCATCGACCCAGGGGCGGCGACCGACGCGGCAGGCGTGGGCATGGTGATCATGGTATGGTTGCTCCAGGGACGAATTCGCCGGCACGGGATCGGGGTCGATGGCCCCACCGAGCTTCCCTTTAGCTAAGGTCCGGCGAAGGTGGTCGAGAGGCGTTTCGCTTGGTCGAGGAGGAGGGCTATGCGCAAAAGCCGGGTTGACGAAGTGTACGAAAAGATTCGCCAAGGGATCCTGGATGGTTCGTACCTGCCCTCCCAGCACCTGGTGGAGACGCACCTGGCAGAGACCTACGGCGTCGGCCGTCACATCGTCCGACTCGCTCTGGAGCGGTTGAGCGCGGAAGGGCTGGTCACCATCGGGCCCAATCGGGGCGCGATGGTGGCTCAGCTCACCCTCGAGGACGCTCTGGACATCCTTCTGGTCCGGGAGGTGCTGGAAGGGGCCGCCGCCAGGCTGGCCGCCGAGCGGGTGACCGCCCAAGACTTGAAAGTGCTCGAAGGGTGTCTGGCCACCATGCGGGAGGCGATCGACAAGGGCGAGCTGGACCGCTACTCCCAGACGAATGCCCAGTTCCACGCGGCCATCTACAACGCCTCCGGCAGCAAGAAGATCCCGAAGCTGCTCAATCTCCTGGGGGCGCGGATGGTCCGCTCCCAGTTTCGCAGTATGCTGATCCCCGGTCGGGCCGAGGCGTCGTACGGGGAGCACAGGGCCATCTTTGAAGCGCTCCAGGCGAGGGACCCGGAGCGGGCCGAACAGGCCATGCGCCGGCACATCGCCACGCTGCGGGAGACGATCCGCACTTCGTGGGACTTGGTTCGCAATTGATCGGTTCTGCCCGTGCTGGTGGCGGAGATTGGGGGGGTTCCGTCCGGGCGGGGGAACCGGGACGGCTTGTCGGGTTCCCCCCGCCCGACCGCGCCCTGGAACCCCTCATCGCTCCGCGCCGCAGAACGGTCCCGGGCTCGTCGAGGCTCAAGGTTTCCCATACGGGGCGTGCAGGATCTGGAACCCTTTCCGGACGTTCACCGACCCCTTGGCCTAGGAGACCCCATCTCAGCCCTTCAGACCCGCGGTGGCAAATGTACTCATGATCATCCGCTGGGCCAGGAGGAAGACGAGGAGGGCAGGGAGGACGCCCATGGTGGACGCGGCCATCATCAAGCCCCAGTCGTGACCCGCTTCCGAGTGCATGAATTCCCGCAAGGCGAGGGGAAGGGTCATCATCTCTGGGTCCGTCAGCACCAGGACGGGCCAGACGTACTGGTTCCAGGCGTTGATGAAAAATAGGATCCCCAATGCGGTGATGAAGGGACGAATCGTCGGCGTCACGATCTTGAAGAGGACTGTCAACTCTCCGGCTCCATCGATGCGTGCCGCGTCGAGCAGGCTCTGCGGGAACAGGCGCAGCTGCTGGCGCAGGAAGAAGATCCCAAAGGCGCTCGCCATCTGCGGGAGCACCGCTGCCGCGTACGTGTTGAGCAGGTTCCAGTCGGACATGAGCAGGTAGTTGGGGACCATGATGACCTGAATGGGGATGAACATGGCCCCAAGGCAGGCGTAAAAGAGCGGTTCACGCAAAGGAAAACGGTACCGGGCAAAACCGTAAGCTGCCAGCAGGCTGGTTGCCAGCTGCAACCCGGTGGTTACTCCGGCCACCACGAGCGTGTTCCACATGATCTTAAGCAGGTTGAAACTCTCGGCCAGCCGGCGAAAGTGGTCAAACGTGACGGTGCGGGGGAAAAGGGTGAGGTCCCCGGCGAAAATCTGCGAGGCCGGCTTGATGGCCGTTGTGAACATCCACCACAAGGGAAACAGGGAGACGATGGCCAGCAAGGCAAGAAAAATGGACCACACTGTGCGGACAGTGGGCGTCGTCGCGACGGACCAGTCTTCAGTTGCACGGTTACCGTTCCTCATAGGAGACCACCCGTTCTGAGACCAGCATTTGAACAGTCGTGATGACCAGGAAGAGGATGAAGACCACGAGAGCGATGGCGGAGGAATAGCCCACGCGGAACCACCGGAACGCCTGGCGCCAGATCTCGAAGACGATGTTGGTCGTCGCGTTTACCGGGCCGCCCTCGGTCAGCATGTGGACCGGGGTGAAGACATACTCGGCCGACATCAGGAGTGTGGCGGAGAGGACGAAAACCATCGTCGGCCCCAGCAACGGCAGGAGAATGTA
Organism: Limnochorda sp.; assembly: GCF_047459355.1. NCBI lineage: Bacteria > Bacillati > Bacillota > Limnochordia > Limnochordales > Limnochordaceae > Limnochorda > Limnochorda sp. Next base: position 3,663 of record NZ_VSCV01000026.1, read on the forward strand.
CCGCCATAGGGCGATGCCATCCGCCCCGTCCACGCGTGCCGCTTCCACCACCTCATGAGGTATCCCGCTCAGTCCGGCTGTCAGGAGCAGGAAGTTGTACCCAAAGGCTTTCCACGCCACGATGACCGCCACGGCGCCTAGAGCCGTCTTTGGGTTTGAAAGCCAGTTGACGGGGAACCAGCCGAGAGAGTCCCACACGGTTGCCAAGAACCCACCGATCGGGTTGTAAATCCAGAGCCAAATGACGGAGGCGGTGGCCAGCGAGATGATGTTGGGCAAGAAAAGGGCCACTCGCAAGCTCTGGCGCCACCGGCCCCGGAGATACGCCAGCCCGATGGTCGCAACGGTGGGAAGCACGAGAACTAGGACCGCCAGCCACAGGGCGTAAACAGCCGTGTTGACCAGCGCTTTGTGGGCTACAGGGTTCTGGATGAGTTCCACGTAGTTGTCCCAGCCCACGGGAGTCATGGTGGGGCTCACCATGTTCCAGTCAAAGAACGACAAGCGAACGGTCGACAGCAACGGGCGGTAGACAAAGAGACCCAGGCCAACAAGGGCAGGCAAGACGAAGAGATAGCCGCGCAGGGCTTCCCATGTTCCGAGGGATAGGGCGCGCGGGACTACCGCGCGCCCTCGAAGCGCAAGCCTCATTGGTTCAGCAACCTCCGGAGAACCCGTGCCGTCTCTTCCAACGTCGCCTTCACATCGGCACCGTTGAGGATGGCTTCACGGGCTTCAGCAAGGGTCGTTTCAGCCTCGAAACCCCGAGGTCCGGGGAAGGGGGCCCAAGGCACCGCGTCGGGGAGTTGTTCCAGGGCCGCCCGGACCAGCGGATTGGCCGCCATGTAATCCGCCAGGTAGCGCGGATCGTCTTCCACGCCACGCACAATGGGGAGGTAGCCTGTGCCCTCCACCCAGATGGTCTGACCTTCCTTGCTGGTCAGGAACTTGATGAACTCGTACGCAGCCCGCTGCTGCGCGGGATCCTTGGCGAAGATAAACAGGGCGTTCCCGCCTGCCGCGACCCGCCGCGGTTTGTCACCCCAGGTCGGGAAGGGAGCCGTCCGCAGATCGAACGAGACCTGCTGGGCAAAGGTGGACATGATGGCGGAAGTCTTGATGTACATTCCCAGCCGGCCGGCCACAAAAGCCTGCTCTTGCTCCGCATCGGTGACAACGGGCAGCGTCCGATCCTTCTGGGCGAGATCCTGCCAGAACTGGTAGACCTCGATGACCTCTGGGGAGTCGATAGCAACCCGGCCATCCGGGTCAATCAGCCAGCCACCATTGGATTCCACCATGCTCTGTGGGATCCAGTTGTTGGCACTGGTGATCTGGATGCCAATGCCGTATTGCCCAGTCCTCTCACGAATGAGCTTCGCCGCCTCGCGAACCTCCTGCCAGGTAGAGGGCGGGTTGTCAGGGTCAAGGCCGGCCTGGCGGAAGAGGTCAGCATTGTAGTACAGCAGCGGCACGCTCACAGCCAGGGGGATGGCCCTTTGAACACCATTCTCATCCTGGCCCAGGCCAAGGATGCCTTCTACGAAGCTATCCAGGTACGCGTTATACTCGGGATCAATGCTCTCGAAGGAAGCGATCGGTGTATGAGGGATTTGGTCAAAGGCGAAGAGCCGGTAGTTGTAACCGATCTGGGCGACGGCAGGGGGATTGCCGGCTGCAAGAGCAGCTTGGAGGTTGTTCAGCAGGCCCCCGTAGTCTCCCTGCTGGAACCGGTCCGTGACTTTGATATCGGGGTGCTTCTGCTGAAAGACGGCGATGGCTTCCTTGACGGCGTCACCACCGAACGTGGCCGAATTGATGTGCCAGTACTCGATCTGGACGGGCTGGGCGAAGGCCACGCCCATGCTCCACGCCGAGAGGAATGCGACAGCGAACAGGCTTACCAGCAGGCGCAAAGGCCTCGAAAGCATGGCGGGAAATGCCTCCCTTCGCAGTCTTACCGGGTGTTGGTGGGAACTGCTCAGCACAGAATGCCACAAGGCCTTGATCCCGAAGACAGACTTAGGTTGTTTCGGCCCCTCTCACCCCTCTCGGTGGCAAACCCGAAGTAAGCCACTGGCGCACGATGCGCAGGGCCTCCTGAGGATCTTTCGCTTGCGAAAATGGGATCGACGGATCTTCCAACCAGCCTTCCACGGGCCACGTATCCACGCCGACAACGGGTATGTCGTGCTTGAGGGCAAGGCTGAGCTCGGACAGCGTGCCCAGTTCCCCGCCAACAGCCACGACCACGTCAGCGGCCAGCACCACCAGAACGTTTCGGGCCTGGCCCATGCCAGTAGGAAGGACAATGTCAATGAAAGGGTTGGCGGCTTCCTTATGAATCCCCGGAAGCAACCCGATGGTGCGTGCCCCCCCGCGCTTGGCACCACGGGCAGCTGCTTCCATGACACCTCCTAGGCCGCCACAGACCAGGTCCGCAGGCAGGGTGGCGATCCCCTCGCCCACCTCTTCGGCCCACTGGGCGAGTCTGGGGGAACACTGACTGGCTCCGATCACAGCCACGCAAGGGCGTCTCGTTCGCCTGGGAGAGGTTTGGTGGATCTCGCTCGACACTTGCTATCCCTCTTCGAACGTCATGATCCGCGCGCTGGTTACGGGTCCTCGCGATAGTACTCCTCACAAAAGTCGAGAGGTGTTCCGTCTTCGACATACACCACGCCCAGGAGTTGAAGGATGGGGTCCCCTGAGCGGACACGAAGGACATCAGCTAGATCTGAAGGACACGGGATGGAGGCCAGGTCCCTCGAGGCACGAACAATGCGCAGGCCGTAGCGCCGTTCAATGAGTTCATAGAGAGAGCCTTCGGCGAGGTTCTCTTCGAGAATACCTGGACAAAGATCAGCCCGGAGGTGGCTGGTGTTATAGCCGACGGGCTCGCCGTCCGCGTAGCGAATGCGGCGTACGCGTATCACCGGATCCCCTGGCGAAAGATGCAGTCTCGCAGCGATTTCATCGCTGGCTGGGATCTCCCGGGCCTCCAGAAGTTTGGATGATGGGCGAAAACCTCGATTTCGCAGCTCCTCCGTGAAACTGATCATGGAGACAAAGCGTTTCGAGACCCGTGGCGGAGCCACGAAGGTACCTTTGCCGGCCTGGCGATAGATGAGGCCTTCCTTGACCAGATCGTTCAATGCCAGGCGGACGGTCATCCGGCTGACCCCGTACTGGGCCTGGAGCTCCCCTTCACTAGGAAGCCGTGTATGGGGCGGCAGCTTCTCCTCGACGATGTAGTTCCGGAGAAGATTGCGTAGCTGGTGGTAGAGTGGAACTGAGTCCTCGCGGTGGAGCTCCATGAGCGTAGCCCCCGGGTGGAACCTGTTATAACGTTATACCCTTTCGGTGTGTGAGCGAGTGTTCCTGCTGGGTCGCGTCCGGGTACGACCGAGAAGGAACCTAACGGCCACTTGAGCCACGCCTTCGGCGGAGAGCACGCCCCCGATCTCTATAGGGAAGAGGGTGAACGAACGTGGGTTGGGGACTCGTAGGTGACACGCGGGCCGACATGGCCTCCAAGTGCCGCGGAGCTGGTCCTTGGTCTGGTAGCTCCTCCAATGGGGCCGCTACTTCCAGCGGGTTGGTCGGAGGCGGTCCCGCGCGGGCCACCAGCCCTTTGTGACTAAGATCCGCGTCGGCGACATCAAGTAGGCGGTTGTGCGTGAGGAGGGACCGGTCTCCAGTGCGAGCGCGATAGGCCTGGATCAACGCTCAGGGAGCGGACAATTTGGAGATCGACAGGTGCAGGGCCGATCCGGAGATGGAAAGAACATGCTCGGCGATGCGACGAGTGATAGAATGGCTGCAATGGTGAACGGAGCTTGATGGTGTCGCCTATGGGGGCGATCTTTACGGCAACCTTGTTCCTAGCCCTGATCTACGCCACCTTCATCAGCCTCGGCCTCCCTGATTCGCTGCTAGGCGCCGCCTGGCCGGTCATGCAGCCGGACCTGGGTGTGCCCTACAGCTTTGCCGGCGTCATCTCCATGCTCATCGCCGGGAGCACCATTATCGCCAGCTTCTCCAGCGGCTCCCTGCTGCCGCGCTTCGGTTCGGGGGCGGTCACCCGGGTGAGTGTGGCCCTTACGGCCGTGGCTCTCTTCGGCTTCTCCCAGGCACCGTCCCATGGGTGGCTTCTGGTCCTGGCCGTTCCTTTGGGGCTGGGCGGGGGCGCGGTGGACGCTGCCCTCAACCACTTCGTGGCCACCCACTACGCGGCCCACCACATGAACTGGCTCCACTGCTTCTGGGGCGTGGGCGCGATGACGGGTCCTTTGATCCTCTCTCGTTTCATCGCCCAGGGCGGTGACTGGCGGGGAGGGTACCTCATCATCAGCCTCATCCAGATCGGGCTAGCGGCCATCCTGTTCGCGTCGATCCCTCTTTGGCGGCGGATGGAGGGGGAGCGACCCGCTGCAGGTGCTCCCGTTCGGGAGGCGGCTCGTCAACCAGGCGGGGATGAGGGCCAGACGGCGGAGAGCGCTCTCCAGGCCCGCTCCTTCACCCTGGGCCGCCTTCTCCGGCTGCCGGGCGTGGCGCCAGGTTTGCTCGCCTTCTTCCTGTACTGCGGCCTGGAGGCCACCATGGGCCTGTGGGGGAGCAGCTTTCTGGTCAGGGCCCGGGGCTTCGACCCCGTCGCGGCGGCCTTCGGCGTCTCCCTGTTTTACGGCAGCCTCACCTTCGGGCGGTTCGTCTCTGGCTTTGCCTCCATGCGGATGAGCAACCCGGGGCTGATCCGGGCAGGGCTGTGGACCATCCTGGCCGGCATGGCCGTGATGTTCATTCCGGTGGGCGGGGTGGTTCCTCTGGTGGGCTTTGCCCTCGTCGGGCTGGGGTGCGCCCCCATCTACCCCGCCATGCTCCACGAGACGCCCCGGCGCTTTGGTGAGGCCGCGGTGAGCCTGATCGGCATCCAGATGGGGGTCGCCTACACAGGCACCACCTTCCTGCCGCCTGCCTTCGGGTGGATCACCGCGGGGCGGCACCTGGGCTGGCTGCCGGTGGTCGTCCTCCTGTACGCTTCCCTGATGCTCCTGGCCACCGAGGTGGTGGAACGGCGAACGGCCTGGGCAGCGGCGGAGGGGCCGGGCTCCCCTTGAGCCTCTTCCTGGGAAGGAATGCCAAACGCACCTGCCTAACCTCACCCGCGAACGGTCCAACACGGCAGTGCATGGAGGGAGCGGCGTGGTGAAGCTCTTGCGTAGGTTCTCGACGACGCTTCTCGCCTTGGTTCTGGCCCTCTCCGCCTGGGCGCCGGCCCTGGCGGCCGATGAGGCGGCCAGTCCCGTGCTGGTCCAGATCCTGGCCATCAACGACTTCCACGGGCAGCTGGATGAGGGGCGCATGGTCTCGGGGCGGCCCGTAGGAAGCGCCCCGGTGCTGGCGGCGTACCTCCAGGAACGGATCGCTGAGAACCCGGCGGGGACCCTCTTGGTCCACGTGGGCGACATGGTCGGGGCGAGCCCGCCCATCTCCGCCTTGCTCCAAGATGAGCCCACCATCGAGTTCCTCAACGTCATGGGCTTCGCCGTGGGCACCGTGGGGAACCACGAGTTCGACGAGGGCCTGGAGGAGATGCTCCGGCTGATCCACGGCGGCCGCCACGAGGCGACGGGCTACTTCCCCGGCGCGGCCTTCCCCTACACGGTGGCCAACGTGGTCGACGCGGCAACAGGGGATCCCATCCTGCCGCCCTACGTGATCAAGGTGGTCAACGGGGTGCGGGTGGGCTTCATCGGCGTGGTCACCACCGAGACGCCCTCCATCGTGGTGCCCAGTGCAGTGGCCGGCCTCCAGTTCCTGGATGAGGCCGAGGCCGTCAACCGGTGGGTGCCCGAGCTGCGGCGGCAAGGGGTGGAGGCCATTGTGGTCCTGGCCCACCTGGGCGGCTTCCAGAGCCAGGACGGCACGATCGAAGGCCCCATCGTGGACCTGGCCCAGCGGGTGGACGACGCGGTGGACGTGATCCTCGCGGGCCACACCCACAGCTTCCTCAACAGCCGGATCAACGGCAAGCTGGTGGTCCAGGCCTACTCCAGCGGCACCGCTTTCTCGGATGTGGACCTGGTCATCGATCCCCAGACGGGCGATGTGGTCTTCTCCGTCGCCTCCGTGGTGACGACTTGGGCCGATCAGATTGAGCCCGACCCGGCCATCCAGCGGCTGGTCGCCCAGTACCAGGAGCGGGTTGCGGACCGGGTGGCCCGGGTGGTGGCCGAGGCCCCCGAGCCCATCACCCGTACCGCCTCGCCGGCTGGGGAGTCGGCCCTGGGGAACCTCATCGCCGATGCCCAGCGCTGGGGCCTGGGGACCGAGATGGCCTTCATGAACCCCGGCGGCATCCGGGCGGACCTGGACGCCGGCCCCGTCACCTGGGGGGAGCTGTACGCCATCCAGCCCTTCAACAACCCCATGGTGAAGCTGGAGCTGACGGGGGAGCAGATCCGGCGGCTCCTCAACCAGCAGTGGCAGTCTGAAAGCGACGGATCCATCCGCACCCGGTTCCTCCAGATCTCGGGCCTCAGCTACACCTGGGATGACCGGCGCCCGGTGGGCGACAAGGTGGTGGAAGTCCGGGACGAGGCGGGCCGGCCCCTCGATCCGGACCGGCGGTACACGGTGGCCGTCAACGGGTTCCTCGCTGAAGGCGGCGACAACTTCACCGTCTTCACCGAGGGGACCAACCGCGAAGCGGGCCCCATCGACCTGGACGTGCTGGTGGCCTACCTTGAGCAGCTGGACGGCCCCGTCACCGCGGCTGTGGAGGGCCGGATCCAGCGGGTCGACGGGTAGAGCCCGACGGATCGTTGCGTCAGGGCTTGGGAGCCATCCCTCCGGCGGGGGATGGCTCTCCTTTTCCGGGGGAAGCTCGCGGGGTTCGGAGAGGAGCTCCCGGGCCATGCTCGACCCCATGGGTTGCGCTTCAAGGTGTCTGAGGGATGAGCCGGCGGGCAAGAATTGGTATGATGCTCCTAAAGCATCTCGCCCGGCGGGGAGGCGGGGCCTGCCGGGAGCCGCGGCCAAAGAACGCCGCCGAGGACGGAGGAATGATGGTGAGCTCGTACCGGACGATCCACAGCGAGCATGTCCACTTTGCGTGGGACAACAGCCTGACCCCGGTGGCAACGGTGGCGCCGGGGGATGAGGTGGAGTTTGAGGCGAGGGATGCTTCCGGCGGCCAGCTCTCCGCCCAGTCGAGCGCGGAGGACGTGGCCCGGATCGACTTCGGTCGGGTCAACCCGGTGACGGGCCCCGTCTTCGTCGAGGGGGCCGAGCCGGGCGACTCCCTGGTGGTGGAGATCCTCGAGCTGGAGGGGAGCGGCTGGGGGTGGTCCGCCATCATCCCGGGCTTCGGCCTCCTGGCGGACGACTTTGCCGAACCCTACCTGCACCTCTCCCGCTACGACAGGCAGTGGGTGGAGTTCACGCCCGAGATCCGCCTGCCCTTCCGGCCCTTCCCGGGCACCATCGGGGTGGCGCCGGCAGAGCCTGGGGCCCACTCCATCGTGCCGCCCCGGGCCGTGGGCGGGAACATGGACATCCGGGACCTGGTGGCGGGCGCCAAGCTCTACCTGCCTGTCCAGGTGCCGGGGGCCCTCTTCTCCGTGGGCGACACCCATGCCGCCCAGGGCGACGGCGAGGTCTGCGGCACCGCCATTGAGACGGCCATGAAGGTCCGCCTCCGCTTCGGGCTGGAGAAGGGGACGAACCAGCGGCTGCCCCGCTTCGAGCTTCCCGGGGCGCCGGGGCCGGCGGTGAGCGAGAAGGGCTACCACGTCACCTGCGGCATCGGACCCGACCTGATGGAGGCGGCCAAGGACTCGGTGCGGGAGATGATCGAGCTCATCGGCCGGGAGTACCGGCTCGATCCCCCGCTGGCCTACGTCCTCTGCAGTGTGGCCGCCGACCTGAAGATCTCCGAGGTGGTGGACGCGCCCAACTGGGTGGTCTCCTGCTACCTGCCCCGGGCCATCTTCCGGTAGGCCGGGGCACCAACCGAGCCCACGACGCGCGACCTCACAAAGGGGGCCAGGCACCCGTTGACGCCGAACCATGCGCAGCCTCACCATCCACGCTTCCACAACCGGATCGCGGTGGTCACCGGCGCGGCCCGGGGGATCGGCCGGGCCATCGCCGTGGAACTGGCCCGGGAGGGGGCGGCCGCGGTGGTGGCTCTGGATGTGCTGGAAGAGGACGGGCGGGCGACGGCCCGCCTGGTGGCGGAGGCGGGGCACGGCGCCGGGACCCAGGGCCTCTTCATCAAGGCGGACGTCACCCGGCCCGAGGAGCTGGAGGGGGCGGCGGCCGAGGTGCGGGCCCGCTTCGGGCGGTGCCACGTGCTGGTGAACAACGCGGGCATCAGCGGCCGGCACGTCGGCGACGGCCCGGTCCACGCCTGCAGCCCGGAGGCGTGGGAGCGGGTGCTGGCCGTCAACCTGACGGGGGTCTTCCTCGCCAGCCGGGCCTTCATCCCCTTGATGCTGGAGGAGGGCGGGGCGGTGGTGAACATCGCCTCCGACGACGCCCTCCAGGGGAGCCTGCCCCCCAACGACACCCACGCCTATGCCGCCAGCAAGGGCGGCGTCATCGCGCTCACCCGGGCCATGGCGGTGAGCTACGCCCAGGCGGGGATCCGGGTGAACGCCATCGCCCCCGGCTGGGTGGCCACCCCCATGACCGCCGACATCCGCTCGGACCCCCAGGTGGCCGCCCGTCTGGCCGGCGCCTCGCCCTTGGGCCGGATCGCCTCCCCTGAGGAGATCGCCCGGGCCGTGGTCTTCCTGGCCTCGGAGGATGCGTCCTTCGTCACGGGCGCGATCCTCCCGGTGGAAGGGGGCGCCACCATCTGGTGAAGGGGTGGCGCCCCCGGGCAGGCCGGGCCTGAGCGCGGCTCCATCTTCATCAATCCTTCATCCTCCCCAGCGGACGGCTGATTACAATGAAACCGGAACTCGAATTGAGTTCGATTTCCCACCAGCGATGGGAGGATGCACAGGATGTATCTGCGCATCGACCGGCTCCAGATCGAGCTGCCCCAGCCCAAGGAGGCGGACCCCAACGCGGCGGCAGCCGTTCAGGAGCTCTTGGGTGGCCGCTTCGGTGAGATGTCCACCCTGATGAACTACACCTACCAGTCCTTCAACTTCCGCGGGCGCGACAAGCTTCGGCCGTACTACGACCTCATCGCCAACATCGCCACCGAGGAGCTGGGCCACATCGAGCTGGTGGCCACCACCATCAACCTGCTCCTCTCCGGCAGCACCCAGCCGGCCTCGCCCGAGGACGCCCCGCTGAAGGTGGTCAAGGATGTGCGGAACGTCCACCACTTCATCAACACCGGGCAGGCGGCTCTGGTGGGCAACGCCATGGGCGGGCACTGGAACGGTGATTACGTCTTCTCCAGCGGGAACCTGATCCTGGACCTGCTCCACAACTTCTTCCTCGAGGTCGGCGCCCGCATGGCCAAGCTGCGGGTTTACGAGATGACCGACAACCCGGTGGCCCGGGAGATGGTGGGCTACCTCCTGGTCCGGGGCGGGGTCCATGCGCTGGCCTATGCCAAGGCGCTGGAGACCCTGACGGGGGTTGAGATCCCCAAGCTCTTGCCGGTGCCCAAGATCGACAACAGCAAGTTCCCCGAGGCGCGCAAGTACGAGCAGATGGGCTTCCACCGGAAGCTGTACCGTTACAGCCCGGAGGACTACAAGGAGATCGCCAAGATCTGGAACGGCCCGTCGCCCGACGGCAGCGGCGACCTCGAGGTGGTGGACGGTCCGCCCGAGGGCGGTCCCGTGCCCAACCTGCCCGAGGTGCCCGAGGTCTTCGCGCCCGAGTACGATCCTGCCGAGATTGCGGAGATCGCTGCCCGGCTGATGAAGGGTTGACGGCCAGGCGGCACGGGATCCGGCGGGGTCCCGTGCCGCCGCTCCGTTCCCTACCGGTCGCACCCAGGATCACGTATAATGAAAAGAAAAGTCGATCTGAGTTCGAGAGGAACGGAGCGGAGTCTTCTATGGAAAGCCACGGCCGGCCCATCCGGATGACCCTGCAGCGCCAGGCGGTCCTCGACGTGGTTCGCCGCTCCCACGATCACCCCACCGCCATGGAGATCTTCGAGCGGGTCCGGGCTGAGCACCCCACCATCGCCTACAGCACTGTCTACACCGCGCTCCACGCGCTGGTCGAGGCGGGCCTGGTCACCGAGATCCGGCTGGGCGGGCATGCCACCCGGTACGATGGGCGGACCGAGCACCACCACCACCTGGTCTGCACCGGCTGCGGGCGGGTGGTGGAGGTGGAGGCGGAGCTCTGCCACTGCCGAGTCGAGACCATCGCTGAGCAGACAGGTTTCCAGGTGCTGGACGCCCAAATCGAGCTGAAGGGCCTCTGCCCCGAGTGCCAGTCGCGCGGGGAGCCTGGGCTCCCAGAGGGTCATGACGCCATGGGACGCGGTCGGAAGTCTTCCTGAATCCAGCCTGTCGCCCGGTGAAGCTTCGGTGGCGGGGCTCGTGACCGCAGATTCAGCCCTCGCCGGGGAGCTGGCGCCCCTGTTGGGCCCCGAGGTAGGGCTGGTGGTGCTGGATCCGGCGGCTGTCCTCTCCTGTCCGGCGCCGGTCCACCTGCTGGTGATCGACAGCCATCTCATTCGCCCGGCCCGGGCCCGGTGGTTGAGCCGGGCCTGCCTGCCCCGGCTCCTCCTGGTGCGGCGCCGGGAGCTGGACCGGCTGCCCTGCCTGGGCCAAGCCATAGCCGCCGGCACCGTCGATGACCTGCTGGTTTGGCCCTGCCACCAGGTGGAGCTCCGCTGGCGGGTGGAGCGCCTGCTTCAGCAGGGAAGGGAGCAGCGGCTTCTCTGCGGGGCGGTACTGGTGGATCAGGCCCGCCAGGAGGTCTGGGTGGCGGGGGAGCCCATCCGCCTCACGCCCAGGGAGTTTGGGGTCCTCCGGGAGCTGGCCCGCCGGTGCGACCAGGCCGTCGCCCGCCGGGAGCTTCTGGCCGCGGTGTGGGGTTGGGATGAGGCCCATGCGAGCAACGTGGTGGACGTGACCGTGGCCGGTCTGAGGCGGAAGCTGGCCTCCCGGGCGGGACTGATCCAGACGGTCCGAGGCGTGGGTTACCGCTTGGCCTTTCCGGTGCCGAACGGGTGAGGGCTGGCGGGCGGGAGAACTGGAGGCCCGACGGCCGGACGCTGGAAGGCTGAGGCCGGACAGCTCCCGAGCGCGGCGGGACGGTGGCCGGTGAGCCGTGCCCGGGGGCTAGGCGTTGCCCACCGTGGAGTAGTGGACGCCCACCTCGGGCAGGCCTGAAGTGCTGGCGCCCTGGCGGCGCTTGCCGGAGCCGAGGACGTTCTCGGGGGCCCGGTCCGCCGTCCGCACCTGGGGGATGCGGAAGAACTCCTGGAGGATGAGGATGCCCGCGCCCAAGGCGCACGCCTCCTCGCCCAGGCTGGAGGTGACGATCCGGGCCCGGCTGAAGGGGAAGGGGAGGGCCCGCTGCTCCGCCACCCGCCGCACGGAGTTGAGGACGTGGTGGCCCGTGCTCCCCATGGGGCCGCCGATCACCACCAGCTCGGGGTTGAAGGTGTTGATGGCGTTGGCCACGCCGATGCCCAGGTAGTTACCCACCTGGGCCAGGCCGGCGATGGCCCAGGCTTCGCCCTGGTCGGCGGCGGCAAAGACCTCGGCCGGGCTCTTGGGCGCGGCCTCGCCCAAGGTCTCCCGCACGTACCGGAGAAGAGCCCGCTCGGAGACGAAGGTCTCGAGGCACCCTCGGTTCCCGCAGGTGCAGAGGGGCCCCGAAGGGTCGATGGTGGTGTGGCCCATCTCCCCGGCGGTGCCGGCGCTGCCCCGGTAAAGCTCCCCGTCGAGGACGATGCCCGTCCCCACGCCCATGCCGATGCTGAAGTAGAAGAGGTCGCTCACATCCTGCGCGGCGCCCGCCCAGAGCTCCGCCAGTGCGCCGGTGTTGGCCTCGTTGTCCACCACGATAGGCACCTGGAACCGCTCCCGCAGACTCTCCCCCACGGGCACGTCGGTCCAGCCCATGTTGGGCGCGATGATGAGCCGCCCGCCCGGGTGCTCCACGGGGCCGTGCACCCCCACCCCGATCCCCAGGAGGCCCAGGGGGGTCTCGGGCACGGCGGCCACCCCTTCCGCGATCAAATCCCCCAGGCGGGCCAGGTCCGTCGCCGCATCGGTGCCCGGTTCCCGATCCACCCGACGCTTCCAGATGGTCTTGGCCTGGAGGTCCAGGACCACCACCAGCAGGTAGTCGACGGCCACATCAGCGCCCACCACCAGCCCCGCCTGGGCGTTGAGGGCGAGCAGCCGGGGCCGGCGGCCGCCGCTGGAGGTACCCATGCCCACCTCCCGGACCAGGTGCCGGCGGATCAGCTCGTCGACCAGGACGGAGACGGTGGTCTTGTTCAGGCCGGTCAGCTTGGCGATGTCGGCTCGGGAGAGCGGGCCCTGCACCCGCAGCAGATGAAGGACAATCCCTTGGTTGAAGGCTTTCACGAGAAACTGGTCTGCCGTGGATGCATAGGGGCCCATGCCGCCACCTCCGAAAGGGTGATTGCGCCAACTTACTCCTTGGGGGTCGGGTTGCCTACCGTTTCAAAGGACCAGGCCAAAGAGACGGGATACGAGGCTATTCTAACGCCTGGTCATCCGTGATGCAAGGAACAGGCTCCGGGAGGGAGGAGACTCTTGAGCCATGTCGTATAAGAGTCAATAGTTGGTTGGGGAAACAAAGGAGGTGTCCCGGTGGCGTTGCGGGATCTCCGAAATCAGGCGACCCTTCGGCGCGGCAGCGATTTGGCAGCGTTCCTGAAGTCGTTCACCCTCGACCCCCGCTTCTCCGTGGGGGTTTGGTATTTCAACCCGGCGGACAACCGGTTCCACGACCCCTACCAACCTGTCCTCTCCATTGAGGAACGCCTGGAGCGGATCGCTTCTCTGGCGCCCCTGGGGGTGGTGGGGGTTGAAGCCCACTATCCCAACGAGATCAACGAGGAGAACCTGGATCTCTGGAAGCGTTTCAGCCAGGAGACCGGGATCCGGATCGTGTCGGTCATCCCGCTCCTCTTCCGGGACGCCGACTTCGAGTTCGGCTCTCTCTCCTCGCCGATCCCGCAGGCGCGCCGCAAGGCGATCGACCGCACCATCCGCAGCCTCCAGCTGAACAAGGAGCTGAACACCGATTTCATGGTGGTCTGGCCGGGCATCGACGGCTTTGAGCAACCCTTCGGCGCCAATTTGGCCGACGCCCGCCGTCGCTTCATCGATGGGCTGGTGGAGGCCATGGAGACGGTGCCGGGGGTGCGGATCGCCTTCGAGCCCAAGCCCTACGAGCCCCGCGGCCGGATCCTCTTCGGGACCACGGCGGAGGGCCTGCTCTTGGCCGAGCGGGTCGAGGCCCAGCTCCAGCACCCCGAGAACCGGAAGCTCCTGGACGAGGGCCACGCGCTGGTCTGCCTCAACCCCGAGGTGGGCCACATGCTCATGGCCTATGAGGACCTGGCCTACAGCTTCAGCCTCATCCTGGAGGCGGGGCGGCTGGCCCACACCCACTGGAACGCCCAGCCCCTGGGCGGCTACGATCTGGACCTGCCGGTGGGCATGGTGGCGCCGGAGCAGCTGGAGGCGGCCCTCTACACCCTGAAGACCCACGGGTACCAGGAGCTCTTCGGGCTCGACCTCAACCCCGAGCGGATGCCGCCCGAGGAGGCGGTGCGGGCCTCCATCGAGGCGATCCGGGCCGCCTGCGACCGGATCAACGAGCTGGATCACGAAAGCTTGGTTTGGGCGGCCGAGCACCCCGACCAGGCTCGGGGCTGGGTGGAGCGGTACCTGGTTCGGGCCAGGGCACCCCATCCCGAGCGATTTGAACCTCTCCCCCGGCTGGGCCGGGAAGGGTAGGCCGGTGGGCGCCCCGTCCCCCTTGGGGCGCCACCGTCTCGGGGCGCCTGGCTGGGAGGGCGGGGCTTTGCTTTTCGGCCTTGCGAAGGGAGGGAGGCTCGGAAGGTTCAGATGAGGGCGAGGGGCAACCAACTGGCTGGTGTCGCTTCGAGGAACCGAAGGATGGGAAGGGAGGTTCTTTCACGGTGAAGGTCCGAAAGATCACGTGGGCTGTGACGACTCTGCTCGTGGTGGGCATCTTGGTGCTGGCGGCCAGCCCTGTGGCGGCCCAGCGGAAGAGCCTGGAGATCTGGCACATCTTCACCAACGAGCACGAAGCGGCTGTGATCGAACGCGCCGTGGAACGCTTCCGGGCTGACTATCCCGATGTGGATGTCACCATCACCGTCACCGACAACGACACCTACAAGACCAAGCTTCAGGTTGCCATGGCTGCCGGCACTCCTCCGGACGTCTTCAACTCCTGGGGCGGCGGCTGGCTGGAGGCGTACGTCGACGCCGGCATGGTCCTGCCCCTGACCGAGGCGCTGGCCAAGGACGGCTGGGGCGACATCTACGTGCCCGCCTCCTTGGAGCTGGCCAAGTTCGGCGACGACTACTACGCGGTGCCTCTGACCCTGGCGGTGGTCGTCTTCTTCTACAACCAGCAGCTCTTCGATCAGTACGGCTGGGAGCCGCCTGAGACCTGGTCCGAGCTGCTCGACCTGGTGGCCGACATGCGCTCCAAGGGGATTATCCCCATCTCCCTGGCCAACCGGACCAAGTGGCCGGGCGCCTTCTACTTCATCTACCTGGCCCACCGGGTGGGCGGGCATGAGGTCTTCCTCAACGCGTACAACCGGGTGCCGGGCTACGGCTTCGACCACGAGGCCTTCGTCCGGGCGGGCGAGCTGATCCAGGAGCTGGTGCGCGCGGGTGCCTTCCCGCCGGGCTTCAACGGGCTGGACCACGACGTCGGCCAGGCCAGCGCCCTCATGTACTCGGGGCGGGCGGCCATGCACCTGATGGGCTCCTGGTTCCCCGGCCAGGCGCGGGCGGAGGACCCCGAGTTCGGCCAGCACGTCGGCTGGTTCCCCTTCCCGCGGATCGAGGGCAGCTCTGCTGACCCGACGGAAGTGGTGGCCGGCGGCGACCTCTTCTCGGTGGCCTCCACCACCAAGCACCCCGAAGAGGCCCTGGCGCTCCTGCGCTACATCACCGACGAGCAGACCGCGGCCGACTGGACTCGGGCCACCGGCCGGCTGCCGGCGGTGATCGGCACGCCCATCGACGATCCTATGACGGCCGACCTGATGGCCTACCTGGAGAACGCGGGCTACATGCAGCTCTACTACGACCAGTTCCTGCCGCCGGAGCTGGGCGAGCTCCACAAGGATACGACCCAGGCCATCTTCGGCGGGACCATGACCCCCCTCGAGGCGGCCCGGGCCATGGAGGCCAAGGCCAAGGAACTCCTGGACTAAGGGCCCTGTCTCGAAGGCTGTAAGCTCTGCCGGGAGGGGCGGCCTCGCCGCCTCTCCCGGCCTCCGGTGCGTTGTGACGGCGAAGGGAGCGGTTGATGATGCGCAGCGCGGTGGCCCGGCGCCGCAGCGCCCAGTGGATGGCGTACGCTTTCCTCCTGCCGGCCCTGGCGGTCTACCTCACCTTCGTGGTGGGGCCCATCCTCGTCTCCATGTACTACAGCCTCTTCGACTGGTCAGGTGTCAGCCCCCGGGCCACCTACGTGGGGTTGCAGAACTTTGCCCGGCTGATGGGGGATCGGGTCTTCTGGCAGGCGGTGGGGAACAACCTGGAGCTGATGCTCCTCTCCATCCTCACCCAGATGCCTTTCGCTCTGGCGCTGGCCCTCCTGATCACCAAGGGCCTCCGGGGGATGCGCTTCTTCCGCACGGCCTACTTCGTGCCCCACATGGTGCCGACGGTCGCCATCGGTATTCTGTGGATCTACATCTACGACCCCACCATGGGGTTGCTCAACAACCTGCTGGGTGAACTGGGGCTTTGGCGGTGGCAGCGGGGCTGGCTGGGCGAGGAGGCCACGGCCCTCTATGCGGTGGTGGGGACCATGGCCTGGCAGTTCATCCCCTTCTACATGATCCTCTTCCAGGCGGCGCTGGTCGGGATTCCCCAGGAACTCTACGAGGCGGCCTCCATCGACGGGGCGACGGGGACCAAGGCGTTCCGCTACATCACCCTGCCCCTGCTCAAAGGGACCATCCGGACCGCGGTGGTCCTCTCGCTGGTGGGCTCCCTCAAGTACTTTGACCTGATCTACATCATGACCATGGGCGGGCCCAACCACGCGAGCGAGCTGATGGCCACGTACATGTTCAAGACGGCCTTCAATCAATTCCGCATGGGCTACGGCAGCGCGGTGGCGGTCATGTCCTTCCTGATCGCCTTCGTGGTCAGCTCGACGTTGCTCTACTTCACCCAGTTTCGGCGGGAGGATTGAGGATGTCCACGCGAGGAATGGCCACAGCAACGGTGCAGGTGGGGCCCACGCCCCGGGTGAGCCGCTGGCCCATCTGGCGGCAGCGCCTCTCGACGTTGATGAGCTATGTGCTCGCCCTGGTCTGGTTCGTGGTGGCCTTCACACCCATCTTCTTCATGGTCTTGACCGCCTTCAAGACCATCCGGGAGTTCCTCATCAGCCCCTGGGCGCTCCCCTCCCAGTGGAGGCTGACCAACTTTGCGTCCGTTTGGGCGAGCCGGTTCCCCACCTACCTGACCAACAGCCTGATCGTGACAGGGGTCTCGGTGCTGCTCATCGTCGCCTTGAGCAGCCTGGCGGCCTACGCCTTCGCCCGGATGGCCTTCCCCGGCAAGCGCCCCTTCTTCCTCCTCATCCTGGCGGGCATGATGATCCCCATCCACATCACCTTGATCCCCGTCTACATCCTCACCCAGTGGATGGGCGTCTACGACTCCATCCTGGCGCTCATCGGGCCGTATGTGGGCTTCGCCCTGCCCATCTCCGTCTTCATCCTGACCGAGTTCTTCGCCCAGATCCCCAAGGAGCTGGAGGATGCAGCCCGCATCGACGGCTGCACCCCCTTCCAGACCTTCTACCGGATCACCCTGCCCTTGGCGACGCCGGCGCTGGCCACGGTGGCCATCTACAACCTGATCGGCGCCTGGAACGAGTTCATCTTCGCCTCCGTCCTCCTCCAGTCGCCTGACGCCTTCACCCTGCCATTGGGCCTGCGCCAGCTCTTCGGCCAGTACGGCATCGACACGCCGGCGGTGATGGCGGCGGTCACCCTGGGGAGCCTGCCCACCATCCTGCTCTTCATCCTCTTCCAGGAGAAGGTGGTGAGCGGCCTCACCGCCGGAGCCCTCCGCTCTTAAGGGTTGCTCCTGGGGGTTCCGCCGGCCGGTCCGGCCGCGCGGGCCCTTCTTGCCCAGCAGACCAGCGAACGCCGACGAACCCGACCGCGGGGAGGCCTCCGCCAGGAGGTCTCCCCGCGTCGGGCTGGCGCCACCGGCTCCGCCGGGCCGGTTGGAACTCCCTTTCCGCTAGGGGCTTTCCCTAGGGGCAGCCCCCGGCGGGTTGGAGCCGCCGTTCGGTGAGCCGGCCCCGGCAGCGGCCGCAGCGGTAGGCCTGGCCGCCGTGGGGCAGGCGCCGGGAGCGAGGGTAGACCTGCCCGCAGGGGCAGGTGTAGACCCAGCGGATGGTGCGGGGCGTGGCCCGCTCCCGGGCGTACCGGGCCACCCGGCCGCCCCGCCGGCGGATCTCCTCCATCCACCGCCGGAAGGCGGGGCCGTGCCCGGGGACCAGCAGGTGGATCATCTCGTGGAGGAGGGTCATGCCTACCTCGCCGGGGTATTTCCGGTGGTAGTGGGTGGAGAGGCGGATGATCCGCTCCTGAGGCTTGCAGAGCCCGGCCGAGGCGGTGAGCCGGTTGCTCCACTCCAGGGTCACGTCCGAGACGGGCGGGAGCCGGCCGTCGAAGTAGGCCTGCCGGTATGTCTCGTAGAGGGCCTGAAGCTCCTCGATGGAGGGTAAGGGAACAGCTTCATGGGACGCGGGATGGCTCATGCCCTCTCTCCTTCGCCGGCCACGGGCCGCTCCCTGCGGGGACCAGCTGACCTCAAGGCCGGGCCGCCGCGGCCAGGAGCTGCCGGGGTCGGTGGACCAGGTGGGTCTCCAGGGCCTGGCCCACCTCGCGGCGCATGGCCTCCACCGAGCCGGGGGGCGGGAGGGTGACCAGCACCGAGCCGGACCACGACGCGGCGAAGGTTGCCTCCCGCTCGACCGCCATGCCCCAGGAGGGGTCGGCCAGGAGGAACCGCCCGCCCCGGCTCCCCACGAGGACGGCAAAGTGGGGTTGGGGGAGAGCCAGGTGGACGATGACCGGCAGGCCCGTCTCCGCCTGGTACCTCACCAAGGCGTCCAGCTCCATCCGGTAGCCTTCGCTGATCAGGCCCAGGCGGCGCATGGCCTCCCGGAGCGAGCCCAGGGTGTAGCCGGTCTGGGCGGGGTCCGCCGCCTCGGGCAGGTGGGGCCGGGCCAGGGCGATCACCGCCTCTTCCGTGACGGGAAGGCCAAAGTAGGTGGTGAGCAGGGTGGCCACCGCCGCCGGACCACAGGTCGTCCAGTCCGTCTGGATGACCACCCCCTCCTGCCGCAGGTCCAGGTGAGAACGGCGCGCCCCATCATCCCCAGCCTCCGCTGGGGTCGGCCCGCTTCCGGCCACCAGGAGAAGGACGGTTGTAGCGATGAGCTGGCGGAGGCGGCGGGGCCGCCGTGGGGGAACGGCCGCCGGCGCGGGCCAACGGGCCTCGGGCCGCACCCCGCGGCAGGATGGACCCCTCTCCCAGGGGATTGTGGGCCTCTTCCCGGTCGTTCCTGTCCTTATCGTCCATCGCCCTCCTTTCGGGAGTGCCGGCCTCCATCGGAGGCGCCAGTGATGCAGGCTCTTCGGCGATGTGGGCCCTTAGGTGACAGACCGCTTCTCTGGCTGAGGTGTCCGCTGTCGCCGCCGGCACCGGCGGAGGTGCCGGCGGGTCCACTCCACGCCCGCGAAGAGGGCGCAGAGCCCGAAGAACTCCTCCAGCCGGGTGGGCGGCGCCTCCAGCCCGAGCCAGCGGGGGAGGGCTGCCAGCCCGGCCAGGCCCACGGGGGTTGGGTCTGCCAGGAACCACCATGGGGTACCCGCCGCCAGCTGGAGGACCACCCGGCGGAAGGGAGGGAGGGGCGCCGCGGGTGGGATGGGAAAGCGGGGCTCATCCACGATCTGGCTGCCCAGGAGGCCGGCGCTCATGGCCAGGAAGAGGAGGCGGAAGCGGCTCAGGGCCTCCCCGGCCATCCCGGGGCCGCCCAGCCACCGGGCCAGGAGCCCGTAGACGAGGAACGTGGTCATGTGGAAGGCGATCACGGGGGTGATCCACTCCAGGGTGACCCGAGGAGGGCCGGCGGGGCCCTCCTCGTGGATGAGGACGATGCTGGTCTGGACGTACCAGGCACCCAGGCCGGCCAGCAGAGGCATCAGGGCGAGCAGCCAGTCGAACCAGCCCATCCGGGCCCCTCCTTCACCTCAAGAACGGCGGTCCGGCGTCGCGGCCGCCGGCAAGCCCTCAGAGCAGCGTTACCCCGGCGGGATCAGAAGAAGATGTCCCACCAGAACTTGATGGCTCCACCGACCTCTGCCGCCTTGAACGCGGCTCGACCGGTCATCTTGGCCACCGTCTTCAGGCACGAGGGGCTGCGCAGGCAGGCGAGGGTGAGGCGGGCACCGATGATGAGGAACTGGATCATCTCCCCGTCGACCGCCTGGAGCTCCGCTGGGGTCAGCGGGGTGACGCCGGGCCCCTCGGGAAGCGCCAGCCCAGCCGCGGCCAGCGGGACGGGGCTCACCGGTCCAGGGGCGGCGGGGGCGGCTGCGGCGGGTACCGAGCCGACGGCCAAAGCCAGGATCACGACGGCGACGAGCATCCCGTGCCAACGACGCCATCCATACCGATTCATGGTCATCCCTCCTCGTGGCATTCCATGGTTTTGCGCTCCCAGGGCTCACCAGCGGCCACGTGACACCGGACCGAAACGGTGACGCTTCACCAGCCCCAACCCCAGACGAGGTGGAACGATGGGCGGGCCTGGCCCGCCTGAATGGCCTGGCGCCCCCCCCAACCCCAGAGGGGTTGGCCCGGAAGGGCCGGGTGCCGGTACAGGGTGAGGGAGGCGACGGTGGTGGGAGCCTCGTGGGGACGGTCGATCACGTCGATCTGGACGGCCACACTGGCGTGGCGGTTGGCGAGAAAGGTCGCCCCACCGGACCAGCCGTAGGTGACCGGCCTCCCCGGCGCGGCCTGGGCCGAGGCGGCCACCTCCCAGGCCAGGGGATCCTGCAGCCAGACGGCCCTGGCCTCGAGGCCGTACCCCACCCGTCCTGGCGCGGGCCCCAGGGGGAGGTAAGCCTCCAAGCTCCAAAGCTGCTGGTCGCCCAGCCACCGCCACTCGGTGGCTTGGATCAGGCCCCAGCCCACCTGGTCCAGGCTGAGGCGCCTCTCGGAAGGAGCACCGTCCAGCCGGGCGGCGAAGTGGGAGCCGGCCAGGCTGATCTGGAGGGCCCGATGCCCTCCAAGCGGGTGCTCAAGGCTCACCTGAAGGGTTTGCTCCAGGGTTTCCAGCCGGGTCCCGTCGGCCAAGACGGCCCCGTCGGGGGCCACGGCGAGGCTGACCGCCAGCCGGGGCGCGGCGCCCACCGGGGCGTACAAGAGCGGGTCAATCTGGCCCCGCGCCCCGCCGGGAAGGACGAGGTGGAGTCCCAAGATCAGGACCAGCCGCCCGACCCATGATCTCTGGCCCACACCGAGGAGAACAGCCTGTGCCCGCACCGCCAGCCACCTTCTCTCCGGAAGA
Source organism: Limnochorda sp. (assembly GCF_047459355.1). Lineage (NCBI taxonomy): Bacteria > Bacillati > Bacillota > Limnochordia > Limnochordales > Limnochordaceae > Limnochorda > Limnochorda sp. Next base: position 24,465 of record NZ_VSCV01000026.1, read on the forward strand.
TCCAGGAAGCGCAGGCCCACCATACCAGGGGCGCGGGGTGAGGTCACACGGCGAGGCTTGCGGATAAGGAAGGCGCCCCCATCCGGCCCCGAGCTCCGCTCTGCAGGGTGGCTCGGGGGCAGGCTTTGGGGTTCTTGCTCGCCGGCACGGGGGTCGGGGAGGCCTCGGGCCTCTGGCGGCCTCTTCCCGGAGGTGGCTGGGAGATGGGGTAGGTGAGCGTCAAGGGATGGAGGCCGCCTGGAAGGAAGCTGAGGCGTCAGGCTCGCCGGTTTCCGCCTCGCGGCCCCGTCCTGGGCTGGATAATCGCCCGCCGGGCTCGGGACGGGCCAAGCCCGAGAGGGAGCCGCTGGGGCCGTTCGCCCATTCCGTGCGGGCCTTGAAGCCGACCGGGAACGGCTCCTTGACGAATCAACGACTCTTTATATGATGAAGGTGAGGGGTGAGGGAAGGGGTGATGGCCATGGAGCAGGGGGAGCGGCACCTGGGCGTGGTCCGGGCGGCCAAGGCCCTGAGCGACCCCGTCCGGGTGCAGATCCTCCATCTGATCAGCCAGGGCAGATCCGGGTGGAACCTGCCCACCGATGAGGGTACACCCGACGGGCTGTGCGTCTGCGAGCTCCAGGAGCACCTGCAGCTGGCCCAATCCCTAGTCTCCTACCATCTCCGCATCCTGAAGCAGGCTGGGCTGGTGAGCGAGGTGCCCCGGGGCCGCTGGACCTACTACGTTCTCAATCCCACGGGGTTCGAAGCCCTCCATCACTTCACCCGGGCCCTGGTCGCCGCCCCCCTCACCCTCTGACCGGCAGGGCGGCGGCCCTTCCGCCGCCCAGGGGAACCGGGGTCAAGCGCCCCCGGTCGGCCTGTTCAGGTCCAAGGGATCAACATATCTTGATGTAACGGGGAGGTGCCGTTCGATGGTCCCCTATGGCGACCCGCTGCTCTGGTACGCGGAAGAACGGCTTGAGGAGTTCCGTAAGGAAGCGGCGCGTCAGCGGGAGGCCCGCCGGCTCCTCGCGGACGACCCGCACCCCGCAGCCGGTGAAGAGGGCGCCGTCTGGCGCCTGGCCGGGCGGCTGCTCCGCCTGATCCCTGCTGGACCCAGACCCAACACGGCGGCCAAACCCGAAGGTCCGGCTGTCGCCGTGGCCGACCCGCGCTGCTGCGAGACGTGCGCGGGTGGGTAGCCTCCCCGACCACAGGGCGGACCCGACAGGGTCCCCGAGGTGAGCCCTCAGCCTCCAATCCGTCCACCCGGGCGATCCGCCCGGGTTTGATCGTCTCTTTCGGTGAGCATCCCCGCGCCCCGGGGCGGCTGGAGGATCAGGCGGGAGCCGGCATTTCCCGGGAAATCCAGCCCGAACCCGCGAAATCCGACGCCCAGGAAGACCGGGGCACCCGGCCGCCAGGAAGCGGATTGGGGAACCGCCTGGGCTGGTGGGCCCCTTCCCCGCCTGAACCCCCGGCCAGCAGGCCCGCCCGGGTTTCCCGGCGAAGAGGGAGCCAACCTGAGACCGTGGAGGTGGGTCCATGGCCGACGAGGCACCCCCGTCCCTGCTGCAAGGGCTGAAGCAGACCCTGATGCCCGTGGCCGGCAGGCTTCCGGCGTACACCCGTCTTCTGGCCCGTCTTTACCGGGATCCGGCCACCTCCCGACGCCAGCGCCTCTGGCTCGCCGCCGGGCTGGGCTACTCCCTCTCCCCTGTGGACCTGATCCCCGGGCTCATTCCCGGCCTGGGGCAGCTGGACGATCTCTACGCGGTCCTGAGCACCCTCAACCGGGTCTTGGGCCAGCTTCCCCCGGAGCGGCGGGGGGCTCACCTGACGGCCGTGGGGTTGGACCCGTTGGTGCTGGAGGAGGATCTGGAGCGGATCAGGGCGGCCATGGGCCTCTTGGTCCGCGCAGGCCTCCGGGGTGCCGGCCGGGCCCTGGCGTGGACCCTCCGCCAAACAGGGGCTCTGGGGGGCGCCACCCTCCGCCTGGGCTGGCGGGCAGCCACCCGTCTCTGGCGCCGGACAGGCCGGACCCGTCCCGACGCACGCCCCGTCCCGGGAACCTCCCAACCGCCCGAACCCCATCAGCCCGATCCCCGCCTCGCCTGAAGGGTTCCCGCCGGCAGCCTGGGCGTCGCCCCGCGCCGGGAACCCGTCCCTTCAGGAAGGGATTTCCAGAGCTGAAGGGGAAGGTACGCCACAAGAGGTCAGACCATAGATTCAGAGAGGTTAGACCAGTGGAGGCGAGGGCGGTGCCCGCACCCCTTCGACCCTCAGCGGCCGAACTGGAGGGCCGGCTGATCGAGGCCATCCTGGCCGGCCAGTACCGGCCGGGCGACACCCTGCCGGCGGAGCGGGAGCTGGCCCAGAGCCTGGGTGTGGCCCGGCCCACCCTGCGGGAGGCCC